>NZ_CAKKMM010000209.1:0-6922 GCF_918698205.1 Microbacterium sp. Bi128
GCCATCGCCAATGCGTCCTATAAGCGTCAAAAAAGAAATTCGGCGCACACGGCAATCAAGGAGCTGCCGGACCGCGGCCACTCTCTCACGATCGATCACGGCTGGCCTGAGGTCGCCCAAACCGCCCTGGACTTCATCAAAGAGTTCGGCTGAGTACTGCCGGCCAGAGTTAACGTGTCCGGCCGAGGGCATGCCCCCTGCCGGCGCTCAGCAGTGGACATGTCCCTCTCTCAGGAATGGACTTGTCCCCCGGCGCGGCCCAGGGATGGACATAGTGGGCATATGTCCATCCCTGGGCGCCGGAGGAGGGCATGTCCCGCGGAGGGGTGCCGGAACCGGCCCGGCCGTCACAGCATCCCGCGGTCAGGACTCCAGGACCAGCAGCTGGGCCTTGTCCGCGTCCCAGCCCACCCACAGCTCCTCATCCGGCCGGATCCGGGCGACACTGTCGGAGCTCAGCTCACGGAGCTGGAGGTCGTGGCCGCCGGCAGTGAGGCGGTGGCGGACCGTGGCGCCAAGATTCGTGGAGGACACCAGGGTCGCGGCGCATCCGTTGCCCGCCGCGGCCCGTGTCCTGAATTTGAGGTGCTCCGGGCGGATGGAGACGGCGTAGTTCTCACCGCTTGCCCCGCGGTCCCGGACCTTTGCCATACCCAGTCCGCCGAGGTCCACCACGGCTTCCTCGCCGTTGCGCTCCACGATGGTGCACGGGATGAGGTTGGTGTCGCCCAGGAAGCTGGCCACCCAGTCGGTCATGGGGTGGTTGTACACCTCCTCCGGCGGGCCGGACTGCACGATCTGCCCGTCCCGCATCACCACGATCCGGTCCGACATGGCCATGGCCTCGTCCTGGTCGTGTGTCACGAACAGCACGGAGATGCCCAGGCCCTTCTGCAGGGTCTTGATCTCCTCCTGCATCTGCTCGCGAAGGCGCTTGTCCAGGGCTGCCATCGGCTCATCCAGCAGCAGGGCCGCCGGGTTGAAGACCAGTGCCCGGGCCAGCGCCACCCGCTGCTGCTGTCCGCCCGAGAGCTGGCGCGGCTTGCGCCCGCCCATCTTGCCCAGTCCCACACGGTCGAGGGCTTCCTCGGCGCGCTGGCGGCGTTCCGCGCGCGGCACCTTCCTCATGCGCAGCGCAAACTCCACGTTTTCCAGCGCGCTCATGTGCGGGAACAGGGCGTAGTTCTGAAACACGACACCGAGATTGCGGTCCCGGGGCGGCAGCGTGTCCACGGGTTTGCCGTCAATGAGGATGGCTCCGGCGGTGTGTTCTTCAAACCCCGCCACCATCATCATGGTGGTCGTCTTGCCGGAGCCGCTGGGGCCCAGGAGGGTCACGAACTCCCCCGGCTGGACTGTCAGGTCCAGTTCGTCCACGGCAACGACGTCGCCGTAGTGCTTGCTGACCTGGCGGAGCTCAATGGCGCCCTGGGCGGCCCTGCCCGTGCCGGGAATGGGCCCCGCGGAAATCACTGATGCGGTCATCGACTTTCCTTACGTTTGTGCGGACACGGCCAGCGGCAGCATCCGGGTTGAAGAGCGGCGCTTGAGGACAAACAAGACCTGGAGCAGCAGCCCGATGGTGGCGACGCTGACCAGCAGGGCGGAGGACACCGCGATCTTCGGGGTCAGGTTGAACTGGATATCCGTGAACATCTTCACCGGCAAGGTGGTGGCCCCCGGGGACTGCATGAACAGGGACATGACCGTCTCATCGATGGAGACCGAGAACGCGAAGAGCGCCCCGGAGATCAGGCCGGGCAGGATGATGGGCAGATACACGTGCCGCAGGACGGAGAGCGGTCCGGCCCCGAGGCTCTGCGCCGACCGGACCAGGGCCGGGTTGAGCCCGGCGAGGCTGGCGCGGGTGGTCAGGTACACATAGGGGGTCGCGATCACGGCGTGCGCAAGGCCGATGGGGACGATGCTGCCCACCATGCCGATCGAGATGAAGAACTGGTAGAACGCCAGCGCCAGCACCACGGTCGGCACGATCATCGGCGCGAGGATCAGACCCACCACGGCGGGCTGGCCGGGAAACTTGCGCCCGTGCAGGCCGATCGCCGCGGTGGCGCCCAGCAGCACGCCGATCACGACGGCGATCGCCGCCGACTGCAGGCTGGCCGTCAGGGCGGAGGTCCAGGCCCGGTCGGCGAAGAATCCGGCCACGGCGGCGAAGGAGATTCCCTCCGGCGGGAAGGTGATGTAGCGGCTGTCGTTCAGCGCGACCGGCACCACAATCGCCGTCGGAATGACGAGGAACAGGAAGGCCGGGATGGAAAGAAGCGCCAGCAGCCGGTGCTGTGGATTAGTTGTCTTCATGTTGGCCACGAGGATGCTGACCATGACCGTCAGGATGACGGCCAGCGCAGCGGCCCCGGAGAAGTCCGTGAGCTGTCGGGCGTAGTAGTCGATCTGGTTGGCGATCATCATGTCGCCGGGCCCGCCCATCACCACCGGGGTGATGAAGAAGCCTGTGCTGATGATGAAGACCAGCAGCCCGGCCGCGGAAATGCCGGGCATGCTCAGCGGCAGCGTGATCCTGCGGAAGACGGATCCTTCCCGCGCGCCAAGGGAGCGGGCCGCGAGCCCCAGCCGGTCATCGATCGATGTCAGCGAGGAGAAGATCGGGAACACCGCGTACGGCAGGAGACAGTGCACCATGCCGACGATCACGGCGAACCGGTTGTGCAGCAACGGGATCGGCGCACCGGTCAGCCCGATTCCCTGCAGGAAGGCGTTCACAATGCCGTTGTCCTGGAGCAGGACCGCCCAGGCGAAGTCCTTCACCAGGATGCCGGTCCAGAACGGCAGGAGTACGACGGCGAACAGGATCACCCGGGTGACGTTGCCGGCCCGCCACAGGACCATGGCGATGATGTAGCCCAGCACCACGGTGACAATGGTGCTGGCCAGGCTGATGGTCAGGGTGTTGACCAGGGCACGCATCACCAGCGGGTCCTCGAGGACCCGCTGGTAGGCGTTGTCGGCGAAGCTTGCGCCGACCAGTTTGCCCAGCGGCGTCAGGAACAGCACGACGTCGAAGGCAAGGATCGGAGCCAGCAGCAGCCACCAGCCGCTGCGCCGCCGTCGGGGTGCTGCCTCGGCGGAGGCAGGCGCGCCGCGGCCCCGCGGCCGGGGCCGTTCGAGGGTTGCGTTGCTCATGTCAGCTGGCCTGCCAGAGCTTGAACTGCTGCTCGGTCTTCTTCAGGTTCTGCGACCACCACTTGTCGTCGCGGACCAGGATCTTGTCTGCGAGCCGGGGGCTGGTGGGAAGCGTGTCGGCGATTTCCTTCGGCAGCTTGGACAGCGCCGGGGTGTTGGCCAGGGTCAGGTTGGTGACCTTGTCGAACGCCGCGCCGGCCTCGGCGTCGTTGGACATGAAGTTCATCAGTTTGAAGGCCGCTTCCTTGTTCTTGGCGCCCTTCGGAACCACGAAGTAGTCGCCGGCGAGGACGGCGTTTTCGGCGGAGAAGTTCAGTTTCGCGCCGTCGTTGCGGGCTGCGTTAATGCGGTTGTTGAAGCTGGTGGAGAGCGAGACCTCGCCGGAGGTGAGCTGCTGGATGGGCTCCTGGTTGGCGGCGTGGTAGAGAAGCCGGTCCTTGCCCGGGTGCTGGCCCAGGACCCTAAGGGCCCGGTCGACGTCGAGCGGGTAGATCTTGTCGAAGGGGACACCGTCGGCCAGCAGCGCGGCTTCCAGGACGGAGCTGTCGGAGAGCTGGTTGTACACCGAGCGCTTGGTGTTGTACTTGCCCTGGTCGAAGAATTGGGCCCAGTCTTTCGGGGCCTGCGCGTCGGAAATGACCTTCTGGTCCCAGGCCATGACAAACAGGAAGCTCAGGTACTTGATGCCGTATTCAGCCTTCGCGTATCCGGGCAGGCCCTTGTCGCTGATGATGTCGTAGTCGAACTTCTCTAACAGCCCCTCGGCCACGGCCACCTCATACTCCGGCGCCGTGATTTCCACGAGGTCCCACTGCACGTCGCCGGACTGGACCTGGGCCTTGAGCGCGGCCAGGGAGGTGTTGGCCAGCAGCGTCGTCTGGATCCCCGACTGCTTGGAGAACGGGTCCAGGATTGTCTGGGTCAGCTGGTCGTTGTACGAGCCACCATAGGACGTGACGGTCACCGTCTTGTTGGCAGCGGCACTTTCGGCGGGCTTCGCCGCGCAGCCGGAGAGCGCCAGACCCGCAAATGGCGTCAGCGCTGCCGCCTTGAGGAGCTGCCTGCGGTCAAAGGGAGTGGAACGGAATGCTGTCATGGGGGAAGTGCCTCTCATGGACGCGGGCACGCCAAAAGAGGGCGTGCAGGATTGCGGGCGTGGCGGGGTGCGGTGCGTGTGACGCAGTGAAGCGAGAAGAAGTGAAGAGAGAAGGAGAAGTGACAGCTGCGGTTCGCGCGCGCCATCCATTCCAGCTGGAGATCTCGAGTCCGCCTTCCGGCGGCTTTTCGGTTTCGCAACTGTAACTGTGAAGTTGCTCACTAGTCAACAGTTGTATTGCTTTAAGAAACAACGAGATTTCTGCCCCGCGAGCCCCCCTAACGCCGGCCCTCCTGAGCCCGCCCGGGCATCTCCAGGGTCACCGAATGATGCGCCCGTCGTGGATAACAGTCCTCGACCTGTTGTGGTCCCAGAGAACTGCCGGGTCCACAAAGGGGTCGCCGTCCAGAATCACGGCATCGCCCGCCATTCCAGCGCCGATGCTCCCGATGCCTGGGTCCTGAAGGAGCTCTGCGTTTACTGAGGTAAGGGATCTCAGCGTCTCCAAGACGCCTGCCGCCTCGATCTGCAGCCGAATGCCGACAAGCTGATCATCCTCAAGGTCCCCCATCAGGTCGGATCCGAAGCCCACCTTGACTCCGGCCTGCAGGGCCAGTTCCACAGCAATTTTGCCGGCCTCAAGCACCTCGGCGTTCTTGGCCTGGGAAACGGGGTTCAGGCCCATTGCAGCTCCCCTTCGGCTCATGGCGTCGTAGGCGGCAAGCGTCGGCACGAGGAAGCTCCCGTGCTCGGCCATCATCTGCGCCGTGTCCCGGTCCAAGAGGTTCCCGTGTTCTATGGAACGTACCCCGTTTTCCACGGAATGCCTGATTGCCTCGGGTGAATACGCATGGGCCGCCACGTAACTCTTGCGCCGGGTGGCCTCGTCCACCACCGCCCGGACTTCTTCCGCTGAATACTGCGGCAGCCGGATGGGATCTGTCAGGGAGACCACGCCTCCGGAAGTCATGATCTTGATGGCGTGGCTTCCCGTGCGGAACCGATCACGAACTGCCCGGCGCAGGTTGTCCACCCCGTCCACCACGGCGCACATGTGACCGTGATCGAAGCAGACATCCAGATCCGCGGACCGGGGATCGCCATGGCCACCGGTTTGGCTGAGGGCCGGACCCGTGTAGTAGTATCTCGGAGCCGTGACCAGGCCGCTGCGGATGGCGCGGGCCAGCCCGCTGTCCCCGCCGGCCACATCGCGGACGGTCGTGAATCCCCGCCGCACGGCGGCGCCCAAGCGGCGCGCCCCCACCAGTGCGGTGTAGCTCAGGAGCGAGCGCTCAACCTCAAGGCCGCCCAAGCCCACGGCGTACGCGTGAAAGTGGGCATCGATGAGCCCTGGCACCACGACGCGGCCGCCGGCGTCGATCACCTCACCTTCGGGGATGACGTCGCCGGTCTCCTGGATGATCCCGTCCCGGAACAGGATGGATCCGCTCGCCAGCTCGGGCGAATGTCCGTCAAAGATCCGGGCATTGTGGATGGTCAGGGCGTCTGCGTTGGTCATGCTGACAACTCCTCGGGTGAGATGTTCGTGGGTGGGCTCGGTCCGGTTTTCTAGGTGCTGGCCGGTTCCGTGGAACCGCGGACCATCAGTGAACCCTGGAGGATCAGCTGGTGCTGTTCCAAGCCCTTGCCCTCCATGACCCTGCGGAGCTGTTCGCCGGCCCTGGCCCCGAGGGCGTCGCCCGGAAGGTGGACGCTGGTCAGGCCCGGGTTGGACGTGGCCGAATAGGGCAGGTCATCGAAGCCTGCCACGGCCAGTTCCTGCGGAATGCGGACGCCGGCCACCCTGGCTTCCTGCAGCACGCCGTAGGCATGGGTATCGGTGGCGCAGACGACGGCGGTGACACCGTCCCGCTGCCAATCCGGCCACGCCGCGGCGAACGCGCCGGCGGCGGCGCCGACGTCAATGGTGGTGCCGATGACATGGTCCGTGGCCACGGTGATGCCCAGCGCCGCGGACTCCTCTAGGAATGCCGCCCGCCGGATATCGAAGGTCGCCGTGCCGGTCACACTGTCCATGTACGCCGCTTGTTTGTGTCCGGCGTCCGCCAGGTGCCGAGCCAGCAGGCGGGCGCCGTGTCCGACGTCGAGATTCACCGAGGGGGCGAAGGACTCCAAGCCGGGGGCGTCCAGCAGAACGAGAGGCCCAGCGACGGAAAGATCCTCCAGGAACTCCGCGCTGGGCGCATCTACGAGCAGCCCGGCCGGCCGCAAAGCCAGGAGCCTGCGGACGTCGTCGACGCGCGGGAACTCCCCGGCGTCCGTGACGGAGAGCAGCAGCTGGTATTCGGCGCCGAGCGCGCCGCGGACACCTGCAATGACGTTGGCGAAGAAAGGGTTGGAGATGTCCGGCGCCACGAGAATGACGATCGAACTGATGCCCTTGGCTAGCGAACTGCCAATACTGTCCACCACATAGCCGAGTTCCGCAATGGCTTCCCGGACCCGCGAAATGTTGTCCTCCGAGACCCGCCCCTGGGTCTTTCCGTTGGCCACAAGGGAGACCGTTGCGGTGGAGACCCCGGCCCGCGCAGCCACCATCGCCGCAGTGACGCGCGGGGTGCGCTCCCGAAGCTCGTGTACTTGTTCGCCGGATTCCATACCTCGATCGTAGCCGGGAGTGACGCTTCGCACCTGCCGCAA
>NZ_CAKKMM010000210.1:0-6893 GCF_918698205.1 Microbacterium sp. Bi128
GAGGACGGGGGTCCCGGCATCCGTCCTCCCTACGCCGGTTCTCCTCCGCTGATCGCGCGCCGGGGGCGCCGCGAACACGGGATGCCGTGATCGCACGACGACCGCGGGATGCCGCGATCGCACGCTCTCGGGGGCGCTCGGGGCCGGCGGCGGAGCGGCTTCGGTCGTTGTGCCGCGGAGCCCGACTCCGCTAGGTTCGATGTTGACGTCAACATGTTGACGTCAACATTTCCCTCACGAGGCCGCAGAGCAGCGGCCGGATCGGAATGACGATGAAGTCAGCTCGACTGCTGTCGATGACCTGTGCCCTCGCCCTGGCCGCCGGTGGGATCGCGGCGATGACCACCGCCTCCGCGGCGCCTGCTGTCGCGGCGGGGACGGATGCCGTCCGCATCACCCCCAACCCCGCGTCCGCGGCGGAGCCCTTCGAGGGCTGGGGGACGAGCCTGGTGTGGTTCGCCAACGCCACCGGCAATTACCCCGCCGACGTGCGGCAGAAGCTGTTCGACGCCGTTTTCGGCGACGACGGTCTGAACCTCAACATCGCGCGCTACAACGTCGGCGGCGGCAACGCGTCCGACGTGCCGTCGTACCTGCGGCCCGGCGGGGCCGTGCCCGGGTTCTGGAACCCCGAGCTCCCGGCCACCGACGCGCACGGCGAGATCACCTCGGACTTCGCCGACCGTGCACGGTACAAGGCCGCGTGGAACCCCGACGACCCGACGCACTACGACTTCGACGCCGACTCCGCCCAGCGGTGGTGGCTCGACGCGCTGAAGGACAAGGTCACCCACTGGGAGGCGTTCAGCAACTCCCCGCCCTACTTCCTCACGCAGAGCGGATACGTCTCGGGCGGCGTCAACAACGCCACGAGCGAGCAGCTCGCTCCCGCCGACATGGAGAAGTTCGCCGGGTATCTCGTGACCGTCGTCGACGAGCTCGAGAAGGAGCATGGCATCCGGTTCGACACGATCGATCCGTTCAACGAGCCGAACACGAATTACTGGTCGACGCAGATCCCTCAGGGCCAGCAGTGGCCCACGTCGGCGAGCCGCCAGGAGGGCGCGCACATCGGGCCGCAGGCGCAGGATGCCATGGTGAAGGCGCTCGCGGCCCGTCTCGCGCAGCCCGGGACGAGCACGGATGCCGTGATCTCGGCGATGGACGAGACGAACCCGGGCATCTTCGCGACGAACTGGAACGCGTGGTCGGCGCAGTCGAAGGGGCTCGTCGATCAGCTCAACGTGCACACCTACGGCACCGACGGTCGTCAGGTCGTGCGGGACATCGCCAAGGCCGCGGACAAGCCGCTGTGGATGAGCGAGGTCGAGGGCAACTGGACCGACAAGAGCCGCGGCTTCGTGACGGACGACATCGAGAACGGTCTGGGCATGGCCCAGCACATCGTGGGCGACCTGCGCGAGCTCGAGCCGACCGCCTGGGTGTTCTGGCAGCCGGTCGAAGACCTCTACAACATGGAGAAGGTCGAGAAGCTCAACTGGGGCAGCGTCTTCATCGACTTCGACTGCAACGCCGAGGGCAATTCGTTGCGGCGCATCGCCGACGGCGATGCCGACCCGTCGTGCCAGGTGAAGACGAACGAGAAATTCAACACCGTGCGCAACTTCACGCACTACATCCACCCCGGCGACCGTCTGATGTCGACCGACAACGCCCAGTCCACCGCGGCGGTCGACGCCGACGGCGACGGCGCCACGATCGTGCACGTCAACTCCGAGGCGACCGACCGGACCGTCGAGATCGACCTGCGCGACTTCGGCACCGTCGCCCCCGGCGCGACCATCACCCCCATCGTGACGACGCAGTCCACGGCGGAGGAGCCCTCGGTCAACGCACTCCGGGAGGGCGAGAAGGTCGTCGTAGACGCGGCATCCCGGACCGCCACCCTCACGGTGCCGGCCAAGTCGGTCACCACGTTCGTCATCGACGGCGTCTCGGGCGTCTCCGGCGACGCCGCCGCCTTCCGGGACGGCGACTCCGTGCAGCTCACAGGTCTGCAGAGCGGTCTCGCGCTCGACGGTACGGCCGGTCTCACGCTGCGTCTCCCCGGCGGTACGGCGGACGCGATCCGCCCGCAGTCGTGGACCGTGCGCACCGTTTCGGGCGCGGGTACGAACCTGTACCGCTTCACGCTGCAGAACGGCGACGGGACCTTCCTCGCCTCGCGCAACGGGGGGACCGCGCTCGTCGACTCCGACCCGGCCGCTGCGGCGGCCGACCCGGCCCTCCAGTGGATGGCGTCGACGACCGACGGCACGTACTACTCGGTGCTCAACGTCGCGAGCGAACGGGTGCTCGACGTCAACGGCCAGAGCACCACGCCCGGTGCCGCTGTGGGCCTGTACACCTCGAATGGCGGCTCCAACCAGCAGTGGCGCATCTCGACGTCCCGCATCGTCGGCACCGAACCGCTGTCGGTCGCCACGGCCGTGGGCGTCGCCCCGGAGCTCCCCGGTGACGTCACGGTCCGCTACGCCGGACGCACGCTGCGGGCGGCGGCGGTGACCTGGCGCCTCGACGGCCTGGACTGGTCGCGACCCGGCACCGTGCAGGTGCGGGGGACGGGCACCGACCTCTTCGGCTCGACGTTCGAGGCGACGGCATCCGTCGAGGTCGGCGCGTACACCGCGACCCGGCCCGCGTCGACGACCGTTCCCGCGGGGATCGCTCTCGCGACGGTGAAGGGGCTGGCCGACGGCAGCGTGCGGGCCGAGCTGCGTCCGTCGGGGTCGGGCTACTGGATCCCCGTCGAGTGGACGTGGGACGGCCTCACCGACGCCGCGTTCGCCGAGCCCGGCACGGTGCCGGTGACCGGTTTCGCCACCGGTCCGAGCGGCGAGCGTCTCGCGGCGACGCTGACGGTCATCGTCACCGAGGCCTCGGAGCGCAACGTCGCTCCGGAGAGCGCTCCGTCGGCGACCTTCACCGAGAGCTCCCAGTACAGCGTCGCCAACACGATCAACGGCAGCTCGACCGACAAGGGCTGGTCGAACTGGAGGTCGGGCACCAAGAACGCCCAGGACACCCTGAGCTACGACCTCGCCCAGCGCGAGACCGTGACGGGAGTGTCGGTGCAGTTCTACCGCGACGGCGGCAGCCTCAGCTGGCCCTCGACGATGCGTGTGGACCACCGTGTCCAGGGCGGCGAGTGGGTTCAGGGCGAGGTGGTCACCGTGCCCGAACCCTCGAGCGGGGCTCCGAAGGTCGACGTGCCCCTGGGCGCCGCGGCCGATGAGGTGCGCGTGGTGATGAACGCGCGGTCGCAGACGCACATGATCGTCTCGGAGGTCGAGATCTTCGCCGCCGCGGCCGCTCCGGCGGGGATCGCGGACCTCGCGCGCCTGACCGTGGGCGACGAGCCGATCGCGGGCTTCGCCCGTGATGTGGTCGCCTACACCGTCGCGTCGACGGGTGCAGCGTGGCCGACGCTGCACGCGCTCGCGGTGGACGAGGACGCGAGCGTCGTGGTGACGCAGCCCGGCGACGCGGAAGGAACCGGATCGGTGCGGGTCACCGCTCCCGACGGCACCGACCGCACGTACACGGTGACGATCGCTCGCACGGTCGGCGTCGACACCCCGGTGATCGTCGGCGAGCCCCGCGTCGGGTCGACGGTGCGCGCGACGGTCGTCACCGATCCGGACGACGCGGCGCTGACCTACGCCTGGCTGCGCGACGGTGCGCCGATCGCCGGAGCGACCTCCGACGCATATGCGTTGACCTCCGCGGATGAAGGGCGTCAGATCGCCGTCGAGGTGACCGCGGTCGCCGACGGCTTCGCCGCGGGTGCGGCCCGCTCCGCGGTGATCGTTCCCGCTGCGGCATCCGTCGACCCGGGCCCCGGCGGCGGAACCGACGGCGGTGACGGCTCGGGCGACGGGTCCGGGGCGGGCGGCGGGGCGTCGAACGGCACCGGCTCGGGGACGGGTCTCTCGAGCCCGTCGACCGGCGCCTCGACGGGCGGCCTCGCGACCACCGGTCTGAACGCCGAGGGCGTCGCGGCCACGGTCGCCGGAGCGGTGTTCCTGCTCCTCGTGGGCGGCGGGCTGGTGCTCCTGCGTCGTCGGCGTACCCAGGCCTGAGCCTCAGAACACGTGGCCGCGTCGGTTGCCCTCGGGCGGTCGGCGCGGCCACGTCGTTGTGCGCGCCCCGTGGCATCCGCGTGCCGCTGGAAGGCGGCGTCCGCGTGCCGCCGGAAGCGCGTCCGGAACAGGGGATGCCATGAGAACAGGCTGATCCGCGCGGGATCGGCTGGAAGGCGGCGTCCGCGCACCGCCGGAAGCGCGCCCGGAACAGGGATGCCATGAGAACAGGCCGATCCGCGCGGGATCGGCCTGTTCTCGGCTCATCGCCTGTTTTCGTGCCGCGGGTTCGCCGCAGCCGCGGCGGAGGCGGGTCCGCGCGGCGTCAGCGTCGCCGGGCCGCGGGAAGATCGATCGGACCGGTGACCGACAGCTCGTTCTCCCAGACCTCGATCCCTCGGACCCCCGGCATCCGCGCCTGGGTGAAGACCGGGTCCAGCCCTTCCCGACGCTGCTGGGTGTAGTCCTTCAGGAGCGTGAAAGCGATGCCCGACAGTAGCGCGATGGCGACCAGGTTGACGATGGCCATGAATCCCATCGCCCCGTCGGCGAAGTTCCAGACGACGTCGGCCGAGACGAGGGCTCCGGCGAACACGGCCGCGATGGCGAAGAGACGGTAGCCGAGGAGCACTGCCGGGCTCGAGGTGATGAATTCGATGTTCGTCTGGCCGTAGTAGTAGTTGCCGAGGATCGAGCTGAACGCCAGCAGGAAGATGATGACGATCAGCAGGATGTTGGACCAGCTGCCGAGTGCGCCGACGACCGCCCCCTGCGTCAGCCCGATGCCGCGCTCGGCATTGGCCAGGTCAGGGACCGAGACGAGGATCAGGAACGCAGTGATCGAGCACACCAGGAACGTGTCGAAGTACACGCCGAGGGTCTGCACGAGCCCCTGCTTCACCGGGTGCGTCACGGCCGCGCTCGCACCGGCGTTGGGTGCCGAGCCGAGCCCCGCCTCGTTCGAGAACATGCCCCGCTTGACGCCGGTGAGGATGATGTAGCCGAGGGCTGCGCCGACGATCTCGTTCGGGCCGAACGCCGAGGTGAAGATCAGCGCGAACACGCCGGGCAGGCGCTCGATGTGGATGGCGACGATCACGAGCCCGAGGAGCAAGTACAGCAGCGCCATGACGGGGACGAGCGTCTGCGTGACGGAGGCGATCCGACGGACGCCACCGAAGATGACGAGTCCCATCAGGACCGCCAGAGCGGATCCGATGACCACCGGGAGCCACGCCGCGGAGTCGTCGCCGAAGCTCCCCGAGATGGTGGCCTGGATGGTGTTCGCCTGCAGGGAGCTGAAGGCGATCGGGAAGCAGATGATGAGGATGACGGCGAACAGCACGCCCATCCATCGCGCGCCGAGTCCGCGCTGCATGTAGTAGGCGGGGCCGCCGAGGAACCCGTCCTTGTCCCGCGTCTTGTACAGCTGCGCCAGCGACGACTCGATGAAGGCGGATGCACCACCGACGAAGGCCATCAGCCACATCCAGAAGATCGCGCCGGGGCCGCCGATCGCGATGGCCGTTCCCACTCCCGCGATGTTGCCGACGCCCACCCGCGAGGCTGCGGAGATCGTGAACGCTTGGAACGACGAGATGGACTGCGGTTCCCCGGTCTCGGTGCGCGGCGTCCGATCCTTCAACGTCCGGAACATCTCGGGGATCAGGCGAAACTGCACGACGCCGGAGCGGATCGTGAAGTACACGCCGAGGCTGACGACGATCGGGAGGACGATCCATGTCCACAGGTTGTCGCCCCAGGTCAGCAGCCACGCGTTTACAGCATCCATCCGCACAGTATGGTGACCGCGACCGCCGCTCGCCAGTTCACCGCAGGCGCGAGCGCCGACGCCGCGTGCTGCTGGGAGCCCCGGGCGGCACGAATTCGCCGCGCCCGTGGCATCCCCCTTCCGCCGATTCCGCCCTGCGGGCCGCGAACCACGGAAGGATGGAGAGGTTCGACATCCCCCTCTCCGAGGAGCCCCATGCACGTCAACGCTTACGCGGCGTCGTCCGCGACGTCCCCCCTCGAGCCCACCACGATCGAGCGGCGCCAGGTCGGCCCCGCCGACGTGCTCATCGATATCGCTTATGCCGGTATCTGCCACTCCGACATCCACACCATCCGCGGCGAGTGGGGTGAGGTTCCGTACCCGCTGACCGTCGGCCACGAGATCGTCGGCACGGTCGCCGAGGTCGGCTCCGACGTCACGAAGCACGCCGTCGGCGACCGCGTCGGCGTCGGCTGCATGGTCAACTCGTGCCGCGAGTGCGAGAACTGCCTCGCCGGCGAGGAGCAGTACTGCCTCAACGGCAACATCGGCACCTACGGGGCCGTCGATCGCGACGGCACCGTCACCCAGGGCGGTTATGCGCAGAAGATCGTCGTCGACCAGGACTTCGTGCTGCGCGTGCCCGAGTCGATCCCCTACGAGGCGGCCGCGCCGCTACTGTGCGCCGGCATCACGACGTATTCGCCGCTGAACCACTGGAACGCTGGCCCGGGCAAGAAGGTCGCGATCGTCGGTCTCGGTGGTCTCGGGCACATGGCCGTCAAGATCGCGCACGCCATGGGTGCCGAGGTCACCGTGCTGTCGCAGACGCTCAGCAAGAAGGACGACGGCCTGAAGATGGGCGCCGACCACTACTACGCCACGAGCGACCCCGAGACGTTCCGGACGCTGAAGAACACGTTCGACCTCATCGTCAACACCGTCAGCGCCCCGCTGGACCTCAAGCAGTACCTCGGCACGCTGACGCTCGACGGCACGATGGTCAACGTCGGGGC
>NZ_CAKKMM010000211.1:0-6844 GCF_918698205.1 Microbacterium sp. Bi128
GCCCTCCAGCGCCTTGCGGAAGCCCGCAACGACGCCCGTGGTGGCGAACTCGGCGGGGGCGCCGCGCTGCCAGCTCGAGTCGAAGACCGTGCCGCCGTCGTAGAGGGCTCCGGTGTACTGCACGATGACCTGGTCGCCCGGGTTCACGACATCGCCGTCGCCCTGACGGAGGTTCTCGACCCGCGTCTCGGTGGGCGCCGGGGCGTCGGGCATCGTGATCGTGGGCGCACCGTTGTCGTCGAAGGTGACGGTGGGCATGCCCTCGGCCGGAGCGACCTCGGTGCCGGTGGCACGGGTGGGCAGCTCTTCGATCGCGTCGGCGACGAGCACGAACGCCGGCGATCCCTCACCGAGCGCACCCGCGGGGAACGCCGAGACGGTGCGCGATCCGATCGTCGCGCACTCCAGTGCCGCACCGAAGATCTGCTGCGACGAGATCAGGGTGTCCATCCCGTCGGGCGCCGTGGTCTGGGTCTCGAGCTGCACCTGACCGGAGGCGGCGTCGATGAGGGTGAAGTTGGCACGCAGTACGTCGCCCGCGCGCACTTGGTCACCGGAGCCCTCGACGAGGGTGCTGCGCTCGAGACCGGCCGGGGTGTAGCCGGTCGGAAGGGTGACCTCGACCTTGCCTCGGAAATCACCGGAGACCTGAACGTCGTCGGACACAGCGCCCTGCGACAGCGCGCTCTGGCACTGTCCCGCGTCGGCCGAGCCGCTGGCGTCCGGGGTCGGGGCTTCGTCGGACGAGCCGGTGCAGCCCGCCAGGAGCAGGACCGCGGCAGCGGCGACGGACAGGGAAGCGATCGGGCGGATGCGCACGGCAGACCTCTCGGAGACGACGGGAACCGCCCCATCATCCCCTATCCGGCTTTGGCGCCGCTGGGAGCCCCATGCACGGCGACGCATGCGGCGCGCAGTAGCCTCGTCGAGTGAGTTCCGACGAGACCGAGGGCGTTCCCACCGTCCCCCCGAAGCAGATGGGCGCCGCGTACGGCCTCGGACGTTTCTTCATCGCGCCGCTCGCACGTGCGGTCTACCGGCCCCGCGTGGAGGGGCGCGAGAACGTCCCCCGCACCGGCCCCGTCATCTTCGCCAGCAACCACCTGTCGTTCATCGACTCGATCGCCATCCCCGTCGCATCCCCCCGGCCCGTGCACTTCCTCGCGAAGTCCACGTACTTCGAGAAGTGGGCCTCCCGGCAGTTCTTCACCGCGATCGGCGCGATCCCCGTCGAGCGCGGCGCCGGGCAGGCGGCGCTGGACGCTCTCGACCAGCAGCGCGCCCTGCTCGAGGACGGGCGCGCCGTGGCCCTCTACCCGGAGGGCACGCGGTCCCTGGACGGGCGCCTGTACAAGGGGCGCACCGGCGTGGCCTTCCTCGCCCTGCAGACCGGGGCCCCGGTGGTTCCGGTCGGGCTGATCGGCACCGACAAGGTCATGCCCGTCGGCGCCAAGGTGCCCTCGACGAGGGAGCGCATCACGGTGCGCTTCGGCGAGCCCCTCGACCTCTCTCCGCACGGTGCGGCTTCGTCCGGGCGCGCACGGCGCGGGGCGACCGACGAGATCATGGCCGCCATCCACGCCCTCAGCGAGCAGGAGCTCGCCAACGCCTACAACGAGGTCCCGGCGCAGAACCCGCTCGAACGCATCAAGCAGGTGCTCCCGCACGAGCGCATCTGACCGGTCGCCCTTGACGTGGGGGCCCGCGGCGAGCAGGGTCTGAAGGGGCGGGCCCGAACCCGCCGCAGCCACGACGAGGAGGCACCCGTGAAGAAGTTCGTGAACAACCCCGACAACGTGCTGGCGGAGGCTCTGCGCGGCATCCACGCCGCCCACCCCGATCTGCGCATCGACACCGAGAACCGCGTGATCCTGCGCGGCGAGCCCACCCCCGCGGGCAAGGTGGCACTCGTTTCGGGCGGAGGCTCCGGCCACGAGCCGATGCACGGCGGGTTCGTCGGCCGCGGCATGCTCGACGCCGCCGCGGCGGGCGAGGTGTTCACCTCCCCCACCCCCGACCAGGTGCTCGCCGCCACTCAGGCCGTCGACTCCGGCGCCGGCGTCCTCCACATCGTGAAGAACTACACCGGCGACGTCCTCAACTTCGAGATGGCCGCCGAGCTCGCCGCGGCCGAGGGCGTGCGGGTCGAGTCGGTCGTCGTCGCCGACGACGTCGCGGTGACGGACTCCACATGGACCGCCGGTCGCCGGGGCACCGGCACGACCGTCATCCTCGAGAAGATCGTCGGCGCACTGGCCGAAGAGGGTGCCGATCTCGACGCCGTCGCGGCCCTCGCGCGCCGGGTCTCCGAGGCGGGGCGCTCGATGGGCGTCGCTCTGACCAGCTGCACCGTGCCCGCCGTGGGTCACCCCACGTTCGAGCTCCCCGACGACGAGATGGAGGTCGGGGTCGGCATCCACGGCGAGCCGGGCCGCTCGCGCGTCAAGGTCGCCACCGCGCACGAGATCGCCACGATGATGGTCGACCCGATCGTCCATGACTTCGGCGACCCGGTCGGCTCGGCGATCGTCCTGCTGTCCGGCCTCGGCGGGACGCCCCTCATCGAGCAGTACCTCCTGTACGGCGAGATCGCCCCGCTCCTGGCCGAGGCCGGGATCGACGTGCAGCGTGTGCTCGTCGGCGACTACATCACGAGCCTCGACATGGCCGGCGCCTCGCTCACGGTCGTGAAAGCCGACGACGAGATGCTGCGCCTGTGGGACGCCCCCGTCGTGACGCCCGGCCTGCGGTGGGGCGCATGAGCGACGTGGTCTCCACCGACGACCTCGTCGCCTGGATCCGGGCGTTCCGCGACGCCGTCCAGCAGCATCGTGACGAGCTGACGGCTCTGGATTCCGCGATCGGCGACGCCGATCACGGATCGAACATGGCTCGGGGGCTGGATGCCGTCGTCGTCAAGCTCGAGACGCCCCCGGCGTCGGCGGCCGAGCTGTTCAAGACGGTCGGGATGACGCTGGTGTCCTCGGTCGGCGGAGCCAGCGGACCGCTCTACGGCACGTTCTTCCTGCGGATGGGTCCGGCTCTCGCCGATACCGACGGCGCGGATGCCGTAGCCCTGGGGGCGGCGCTGCGCGCCGGTGTCGACGGGGTCGTCGCCCGCGGGAAGGCCGAACCCGGCGACAAGACGATGATCGATGCGCTCGGCCCCGCCGTCGCGGCCTGGGACGACGCGGTCGCCGCCGGCGCCGATGTCGAGGCGGTGTCCGCCGCCGCTGCCGAAGCCGCCGCGAAGGGACGCGACGCCACCGAGCCCCTCGTCGCCCGCAAGGGTCGCGCGAGCTATCTCGGCGAGCGCAGCGCGGGGCACATCGATCCGGGTGCGGCGTCGTCGGCGCTGCTGCTCGAGACCCTCCGCGACAGCCTGGCGGCGCGCGGGTGATCGGCATCGTCGCGGTCTCGCACAGCCGCCCCCTCGCCGAGGCGGCGGTCGACCTGGCGTTGCAGATGGGCGGTGACGATCCGCCGACGGTGCGGGTGGCCGCCGGCGGACCGGACGGCGACCTCGGGACGGACGCCGCGGCGATCGCCGAAGCGCTGGATGCAGCCGATTCGGGTGACGGCGTCCTCGTGCTGATGGACCTCGGGTCGGCGCTGCTGAGCGCGGAGATGGCGCTGGAGTTCGCCACTACACCCCAGCGTGTCGTGCTGAGTCCGGCCCCCTTCGTCGAGGGGCTGGTCAGCGCCGTCGTGACGGCGGCCGGAGGGTCCTCCCTCGCCGACGTCGCCGCGGAGGTCGCCGGCGCCGCGGACGCGAAGCGCGCCCAGCTCGGCTCCGCCGAGCCGGAGACCGCGGCGGAAGCCGCAGCGCCGCCGCCCGCGGCCCCGACCGCCGACGAGCTGTCGTTCGAGACCACCGTGGTCAACCCGTCCGGACTGCACGCTCGGCCCGCGGCGACCTTCGTCAAGGCCGCGTCGCGCTTCGATGCCGACGTGCGCATCGCCGACCTCGACGGCAGTGCCGAGCCGGTCTCGGCGCGGAGCCTGCTGGCGCTCATGGCGCTCGGCATCCGTCAGAATTCCCGCGTGCGGGTGACCGCCTCCGGCCCCCAGGCGCGGGACGCCCTCGCCGAACTCCGCGTGCTGATCGACGACGGCTTCGGCGAGGTCTGACGGACGGGCTCAGCGCGTGACGCTGAGCAGGCGGCGCGCGAGAGCCTCTTCCACGACCAGCTCGGTGATGAGGTCCGCGGCGAGTGCGCCGCGGAGGGCGTCGAGCTTGGACAGGCTCGAGACGACGCAGAACCGGCGCGGGATGCGACGGACCGTGTCGAGGTCGGGCCCGCTGGAGCGGGCGTTGAGTTCCGGGATGCCGGACGACCCGTCGGTGCGGTAGAACACCGTCGCGCAGTCGCCGACGACGCCTTCCCGCTCGATGATCGCGCGATCACGCTCGTCGAAGTAGTCGCCGCTGTAGACGTGGGAGGGCACGTCGGCGTGGGGGGACCCGAGACCGAAGACGAACAAGCCGACGCGCTGCTGGATCTCCAGCACCGAGCGCACCGACCGTTCCCGCCACATCGCCTGCTTGGTCCTCGGGTCGTCGAAGAGCGCCGGCACCGGGAATTGGTGCACCGACGACGACCAGGCCGCCCCGAAGCGGGACAGGATCTCCCCCGCGTACGGGATGCCGGAGGTACGGAGGTTGGCCGCCCCGTTCATCTGGACGATGTGGGTGTCGGGCACGTCCTTGGAGGGGACGTGCCGCGCGATCGCCGAGAGCGTGGACCCCCAGGCGATTCCGACCGTCATCGACGACTCGATGCGCTCCGCGAGGATGCGCGCGGCGGTCAGCGCCGTCCGCTCGAGCCGCTCGGCTTCCGACGTTCGCGACGGCGTGGGCACGACGTGCGCGGTGATCCCGAAGCGGTCGGCGATGCGCTGAGCCATCTGGCCGCGCGCGTCGTCGGGCGGGCTGATCGAGATCGTCACCAGGCCGACATCGCGGGCGTGCTGCAGCAGCCGCGACACGGAGGATCGCGAGACGCGCATCTCGTGGGCGATGGCATCCATCGTCAGGTCCTGCATGTAGTACAGCTGCGCGGCGCGCAGCGCATCGCGCGAGCGCTCCTCGGTCTGCGTCATCGTCCCCAGCCTTTCCGCCTTGCCCATTCTGCACGTTTGTTCAAGGGGCTTGCAACAACGTGCAGCGACGCGCATCCTGTTTCGCGTACCCACAACGAAAGGTCGCAGTCGACATGTCGTCCCCCTCTTCTTCGATTCGCGCCGATGTCCAGGCGCTCCGCGACGCCGACGACCTCGACGTCCTCATCATCGGAGGGGGCATCAACGGCATCGCCACCCTCCGCGACCTCGCCCTCCAGGGCGTGAAGGTCGCCCTCGTCGAGCGCGGCGACTTCGTCTCGGGCGCCTCCTCGGCCTCGAGCCACATGGTCCACGGCGGTATCCGCTACCTCGAGAACGGCGAGTTCCGTCTCGTGAAGGAAGCCGTCACCGAGCGCAACGACCTGATCAAGACGGCCCCGCACTACGTCAAGCCGCTCGAGACCACGATCCCGATCTACAAGACGTTCTCCGGCATCCTCTCGGCACCCTTCCGCCTGCTCGTGACCCACGGCCGCGGCAAGCCGAACGAGCGCGGCGCGCTGCTGATCAAGGTCGGCCTCATCATGTACGACACCTTCTCGCGCGACGGTGGCACCGTTCCCCGCCACACCTTCCTCGGCAAGAAGAAGTCGCTCGCGGCGCTCCCGCGCCTCAACCCCGACCTGGCCTACACCGCCACGTACTTCGACGCCTCCATGCACGACCCGGAGCGCATCGCTCTCGACGTGCTGCACGACGGCATCGTCGCCGGCGGAGGCCGCACCCAGGCGGTCAACTACGTCTCGGCCGTCGGCGCGGACGAGAACGGCGTGCGTGTGCGCGACGAGCTCTCCGGCGAGGAGTTCTCGGTCGCGGCCAAGGTCATCCTGAACACCTCGGGACCGTGGACCGACCTCACCAATGGCGCGATGGGACTGCCGACGCAGTTCATGGGCGGCACCAAGGGCTCGCACGTCGTGCTGGACAACCCCGAGCTGCTGGCAGCCACCGGCGGTCGCGAGATCTTCTTCGAGCACTCCGACGGTCGCATCGTCCTCATCTACCCGCTCAAGGACCGCGTCCTGGTGGGCACCACCGACATCGACGCCGACCCGTCGCAGCCGGTCGTGTGCACCGACGACGAGATCGAGTACTTCTTCGACCTCATCGGTCACGTCTTCCCCACCGTGGCGGTCGACCGGTCGCAGATCGTCTACACCTTCTCCGGCATCCGTCCGCTCCCCCGTCACGACGACACCGCCCCCGGCTTCGTCTCGCGCGACTACCGGATCGTCGAAGACGAGATCGGCGGCACCCCCGCGATGAGCCTCGTCGGCGGAAAGTGGACCACGTTCCGCGCCCTCGCCGAGCACCTCAGCATGAAGACGCTCCAGAAGCTGCGCCGCCCGCACCGCGTGAGCACGCAGGGCCTGCCCATCGGCGGCGGCAAAGGCTTCCCCACCACGCCCGCCGAGCGCCGTCGTTGGGTGGCTGCCCGCACGAATGCTCACTCCGCCGAGCTCGTGGATGCCATGCTCGAGCGCTACGGCACCCGCGCGGACGCGATCCTCGCCGTGCTGCCCGCCGAGCCCACCGCTCTCGAGCACGCCCCCGGTTACTACCGCGAGGAGCTGACCTGGATCGCGGAGAACGAGCAGGTCGTCCACCTCATCGACGTGCTGCTGCGCCGGACGCATCTCGCCTTCGTCGGCGGGATGACCGAGCGCACGCTGTGCGAGGTGGCCGAGGCCGTCGCCGGCCCGCTCGGCTGGGACACCGC
>NZ_CAKKMM010000212.1:0-6835 GCF_918698205.1 Microbacterium sp. Bi128
GGTACGAGTCGATCCCCAGCTCCTTCATCAGAGCCACGTCCTCGGGCATCCGGTGGTAGTGGTCGCAGGAAACGGCCGGACTCTGGTCCTCCACGATCGAACCCGGCTTCGCGGCGAAGACATCCCATCCGGAAGGGCCGCGGCCGTCTTCATCGAGTGCACCCTCGATCTGGAAGGCGGAGGTCGCCACACCCAGGGTGAAGCCGGGCGGAAGAAGGGAAGCCAGATCCTTGGCGGAAGCGCTCATCGACGGGGACCTCTATGTAGTTTCGGTGGTTGGTTGACTGATTTTAGGCTCCCCCGGGGGTGAGCGCCACGACCCTGGCCGTTTGACGGACGCGATGCCAACGGCCACTGTTGATCGGTGCACGTGAAAATTGAACAAGGCGTCAACCGCCGGCCGCCATCGGCGCCGCCCAGCCCCGGCCGGCAGACGGCAGCCCTCCTTTGCTTCCTGGCGGTCTCCCATGGGGTGTCCTTCGTGGCGTCGCTGGTCATTATCGGCAACGCCGGCGGCTGGTACGCGGCGGCAGAGAAGGCTCCGTGGACTCCGCCGGGCTGGGCCTTCGGAGCGGTCTGGACGGTGCTCTACACGACAATGGCAGTGGCGGCGTGGCTCGTCTGGCGCCGGGAAACAGGACTTCGCTCCGGGCGCGGCCGGGGGGCCATGACCGTCTACGCCATCCTGCTGCTCGTCAACCTCGCCTGGGCGCCCCTGTTCTTCGGCATGTACCCCATGGCCGGCGGGGCCGCGCTCTGGCTGGCCCTGCTGCTCATCGCCGTCCATGCGGTGGCCGCCGCCGTCACGGTGGTCCGGTTCGGCCTGATCAGCCGGGCAGCGGGCCTGCTCATGCTGCCGTACCTCTCCTGGATCGTGTTCTCGCTGAGCCTGAACGCCTATGCCGCCGCCAGCAACTGATCCTGGCATCTGCTGGTCCCTGCCGTTCAGAACAGCGACGTCTCCGGCCCGAACAGGAAGACTTTGGCGTGCTCCACGGCCTTGCGGAAGGCATCGTTCCGCAGCGTCACGAGCTGCTCAGCCTCATCCAGCGAGGGTTCCAGATACTCCGTGAAGCCGGGCCTCAGCACCCAGATATCACCCGCGGGCGGCAGATAGAACACGCCGAAGGACCGGTGCTGGCTGTCTTCATCTGTCCAGACCGGGACCACCGCCAGCGCCGCACCCGTGTCGATGTTGATCCATTGCGCACGGGGCAACGGGGCCTCATGCGCCTCCGGGTCCAGGAACGGCGCCGTTCCCTCGCCCCAGCGCGCTTCGAAGCGCTCGTGGAACACCGGCATAAGGTGCGAATCGTAGCGGCGCCATGCGCTCATGGCTGGTCTCCTCCTCAGTGGATGGGGCTGCTGGATGTAACTGCTGGGTGGGTTCCTGCCCGGGTCAGCGGCCTGGCCAGGAGAGTTTCCCCGTCACGGCCCGGGTTCCCAGCGGACGGGGAGCACGCGCACAAGGGGATCCCGACGCCGGATGATGCGCACCGGGATGTCGCGGCTGCCGTGGCCGGCATGGTCGTTCCGGTGCTGGAAGGTGTCGTCCTCGACGGCGGGACGCCAGCCGCCGGCGTCGTACTCCGCCCGGCTCCTGGCGTCCCGCAGCACGGCGAAAGCGTGCAGAATGGCGCCGACATCGGGAGGATCGACGTCAGACTGGCCGACGTCGGGATGGTGCCGGCGCATCAGCGCCCGGAAGGCGCGGCCAATCTCCTGCCGGCCCGCCTCCGGCGAGACGTGCAATAGCGCGTAGTAGCCTCGGGGATCAGGGTTCCTGCCGGGCATGATCGGCCTCCGTTACATGCAGCCGGAGCCGGAGCCGGAGCGACGCTGCGGGCGCCGCGCCGGCCCGGGGGCTACTTCCCGATCTCCTGCATCTTGTCCTGCGAACGGGTGACTTCAATCTTCCGCGGCTTGGCCGCCTCCGCCACCGGGATGCGGAGCGTCAGGACGCCGTCGGCGTAGTTCGCCTTGACGTTCTCCGTATCCAGGGTGTCGCCGAGGATCAGCTGGCGGCTGAACACTCCACGGGGACGCTCCGAGACCATCAGTTCCACGTCGGGCTGCGCCGGATCGCGCCGTTCCGCCCGGACCGTCAGGACATTGCGCTCAATGTCGAGCCCGATCGAGTCGACATTGACCCCCGGAAGATCGAAGGCGACGACGAATACGCCGTCTTCCTGCCATGCGTCCATGGGCATGGGCGCGGGGCGTGCCACCGTCCCGAACACCTGCTGGGCAAGCCGGTCGAAGTCACGGAACGGGTCCGTCCGAATCAACATCATTTCCCACTCCTTCAGCGAGACTTGATCTCCATTCCTTCTACAACCCACCTCAAGTTTTCTGTGGTGATGGGTATAGATTTTTTATAGCACCGGTGAAACACTGATGCAAGGGAATTTCCGGAACGGGAGGAAGACCATGGCGGACCGAGGCGTGAATTCAGGCCTGTACGCCATCTCGGTCGTGGCGCAGCTGGTGGGCACGGGGCAGCAGAATATCCGGCTCTACGAGCGCCGGGGGCTCCTCGCGCCGGACCGCACCGCGGGTGGCACCCGGCAGTACAGCGACGCAGACCTTGTGGTGCTGCGGCGGATCGGCCAACTCCTGGCAGAAGGGCTTAACCTGGCCGGCGTGGCCAAGGTGATGGAACTCGAGGCCGCCAACGCCCGGCTGCGGGCCGAACTCAAGCGGGCGCGCAGCCGCTGACGGCGCTCAGTCCTGGCTGGTGTCGGCGGTGGAGAGCGTCCCGGTGACCTGTTCGCCCGGAATCCGCGCCGTCCGCCAGGTGTCCAGCGCAATGACGCCGCCCAGGATCACGAGCGAGATCGAGAAGGCGCCCAGGGCATCGGTCATCCAGTGGTAGCCGAGGTACAGGCGGCTGACGGCGGCGAAGAAGATGCCGATCCCCGCCACGATGAAGGCGATAACAGCGGACATGGGGTTCTTCCGGCGCGAAAAGACCAGGTACGTGGTCACCAGCAGGAAGTCGCACGCACCCAGGACGTGGCCGGACGGAAACGAGAACGTGGAGTCTGCGCCGAAGAGCATGAGGTCGATCGGAGGCCGGTGGCGTTCGACGATGTGGCCGATGATCTGCGCCAGAATGACGCCGGTCAGCATGGCACCGGCCAGGAGCATCGGCCGCCAGGCATGCTTGGCGATCAGGCCCCAGGCCACCGTCACGATCAGGACGATGATTGGCAGGCCGATGGGGCCGAAGATGATCGCCAGGATGATCATGATGATGGTGGTGGGTTCCGCGCGCAGGGTCAGGAGCCAGGTCCGCACGGGCTCATCCGCCGCCGAGATGCCGGCGTGCTGCAGGACTCCGGCGAGGATTACCACGAACAGCACGGCGCCCGCGATCATCAGCACGACGGCGGTCCGGTAGAGATTCCGGCGCGCCGTCACGCTCATGAAGCGCTCCTCCACGACGAACTTTTCGTGGAAGGTCCGCCATCGTCCCTGGGGTTTGCCTGCTTGAGCCTGTGCCATGTCGCTGTGCCGCCTTTGCGCCGTGTTGTGGATGGTCCCCGTTGAAGATTATCCCTGTTATTTACCGGGCGGCGGGCACATGGGCCGCCCGGGCTTCCCGCGGGAGGGTCCAAGGCCGGAGGCCGGTTGCGGAACCCGCCGGCCGGACAGGGCAGCGCCTTGCTGTGAGCCGCTTCACAGTGTAGCCTCCAACACAACTTGTGATGCTTATAAAGCAACTCTTAGGAATCAATGATGAGCTGGATGGAGAACAACATGGTCGAGGAAAAGCCTGACGGCGCCGGCGCAGGGCGGAACCGCGGCAAGGTCACCGACGTGGAGACCTACGGCATTGAGCGGATCCCCGAAAAGGACCGCAATGCCAGCGCCTTTGACTTGTTCAGGGTTTCGTTCGGCGGAGCCAACACCTTTGCCACCGCCTTCCTGGGCGCATTCCCGATCCTGTTCGGCCTGTCGTTCTGGCAGGGGCTCGCCGCGACGGTGACGGGCCTGGTTGTCGGCGCCCTCCTGCTGGCGCCCATGGCCGTCTTCGGCCCCACGAACGGAACCAACAACGCGGTGTCCTCCTCCGCCCACCTGGGCGTGCACGGCCGGGTGGTCGGATCATTCCTGTCACTGCTGACCGCACTGGCATTTTTCTCCATCTCGGTCTGGAGCTCCGGCGATGCCCTGGTCGGCGGGCTGAACCGGCTCGTGGGCCTGCCGCAGGACATGGGCTCGTTCGCCGTCGCCTACGGCCTCTTCGGTGGACTCGTTCTGGTGGTCTGCGTCTACGGGTTCAAGTTCATGCTGCTGGTGAACAAGATTGCCGTCACCGCGGCCACCCTGCTGTTCGTTGTCGGGTTCATCGCCTTCGCGGGCGACCTCAACCTGAACTTCGAGGGTGCCTTCGGAACCGGATTCGACGGCGTCGGCGTCGCAGGGTTCATCCCGGCGTTCATCGGCGCGGCCCTGATCGTCATGTCCAACCCCATCTCCTTCGGCGCGTTCCTGGGCGACTGGGCGCGCTACATCCCCACCGCCACCCCTAAGCGCAAAGTCATGGGCGCGGCGCTGCTGGCCCAGCTGGCCACCCTTATTCCGTTCGTCTTTGGCCTGGCCACGGCGTCCATCATCGCCACCAAGGCGCCGGAATTCATGGACCCGGCGGCGCCGAACTACGTCGGCGGCCTGCTGGCGGTCTCCCCCGCCTGGTACTTCATCCCGCTTTGCGCCATCGCCCTGATCGGCGGCATGTCCACCGGGGCGTCCTCGCTGTACGGGACCGGCCTTGACTTCAGCAGCGTCTTCCCGAGGTTCAACCGGGTCCAGGCCACCCTGTTCATCGGGGTCCTGGCGATCGCCTTCATCTTCGCCGGCCGCTTCGCCTTCAACCTCGTCCAGAGCATTTCCACGTTCGCCACCCTGATCGTGACCTGCACCGCGCCCTGGATGGTGGTGATGATCATCGGTTTCATCACCCGCCGCGGCTGGTACGACGCCGATGCCCTCCAGGTGTTCAACCGGCGCCAGACCGGCGGACGGTACTGGTTCAACCACGGCTGGAACCTGCGCGGCATGACGGCCTGGCTGGTCAGCGCCGCCGCCGGGTTGAGCATGGTGAACATGCCCGGACAGTTCCAGGGGCCCCTGGGCAACCTGGCCGGCGGTGTGGACATCAGTCTGCCGGCATCGCTGGGGCTTGCGGCCGTCCTCTACCTCGGGCTGCTGTGGATCTTCCCGGAGCCGCGCGGAGTGTTCCCGGCGGCCGGGCCGCGCTGGATCCCCTCGAAGGACACCCCGGTGCCGCCGGTCATCGATGCGGCTGGAAACACCGTCGCTGCCGGAACACCGGAGGCAGCCGCGCCGGGCTTGCACGGCGACTTCGACACGGAACTGGTGGGCCAGCGGTGACGTGGTTCGATCTCAGCGTTCCGCTGCGCACCGGAATGCCTGTCTATCCCGGCGACCCGGAGGTCCGGATCGCATCGGCACTGACCGTGGAGGCCGACGGCGCCAACGTGCTCGCGCTCGGGCTGGGCTCCCATTCGGGTACCCACGCCGACGCACCCCTGCATGTGGGCGACGGCTGGGCAGCTTTGGACGAATTGCCGCTGTCCCTTTTCGGCGGCGTCGCCGAAATCGTGGACGTCCGGGACGTGGCCCGCGGCGGCGCCATCACCGCCGTGCATTTGGCGGGGATCGCCCCGGCGGGCTCGGCCGGGGAGCCTGGGAAACCCGGGTATCGGGACAGTCCAGAGAAGATCCTCCTGCTGCACACCGGCTGCGCAGCGGCGTGGGGAACGGAGGAGTACCTCAAGCACCCATGGCTGGAGGCTGCGGCGGCACAACTGATCGTGGACCGCGGCTACCGCGCCGTAGGCCTGGATGCCCTCAGTGTGGATCCAACCTCCCCCGGCGCCACGCACGGCGACCAGCAGGGCAACCAGCACGGCGACCCGGCCGGCGGCAGCTTCCCCGCCCACGCCATCCTGGCCGGAAACGGCTGCATCATCGTGGAAAACCTCACCGGGCTGGAGCAGGTCCAGCGGGCCACAGACGCAGGATCCGACGTCGAGCTCTTCCTCTTTCCCCTTAATATCCCCGGGGCCGACGGCGCCCCGGTCCGGGCCGTGGCCCGGCCGCTGCCGGCTGCGGCGCTGCAGCCGGCAGCGCCCCGCGACCTCAGCCGCGAAGAGGTCCAGGAGGCAGCCGACCGCCTGGTTGCCGCCTTCGCCGCCACGGACACCGAGGCCTACTTTGCGGCCTTCAGCCCGGAGGCGACCTTCATCTTCCATCCGGAAGCCCGGCGCCTTGGGTCCCGCTCCGCCTACCGCACCCTTTGGGACAGCTGGCTCGCCGGTGGTTGGCGTGTGCTCGAATGCCGGAGCAGCGAGCAGGATATCCAGCTCCTCGGGGCTACCGCGGTGTTTTCGCACCGCGTGGCCACGACGGTCCGGGTTGACCGGGACGGTGGCCGCGATACGAGCGATGAGCGGGAGACCATCATCTTCTCCCGCGCCTCCGACGGCGGCATTGTTTGCGTCCACGAGCATCTTTCGGCCTGCCCGCAGTGATGCCGGGTGATTAGACTCACTGGGACCACCCGGGCCTGGGTGGATCTGCAGGTCAGCCGCCCGGGCCGCAATCTGCGGGCATTTGGCGTCCGCACGGGCCACGCGCACATGCGGCGTGGTGATTTGACGGGCCAATAAATATGACGTTACTGTTCCTGAATCCATTGGGGCCGACTAGAAGTACTCCAAGAAAGACAGAGCGATGACCACCATTACCGAGCCCATTGAGATCCAGGTCGACAACCGGCGCGTGCTCGACGACCGACTCAACG
>NZ_CAKKMM010000213.1:0-6787 GCF_918698205.1 Microbacterium sp. Bi128
AAGATCGCCCAGGCCGCGGCAGACCTGGTCCTGTACCAGGGCCAGCTCCCCGGCGCCCAGCAGGCGCTCACGGACGCCCAGGGCCGGGTGGCCGGAGCGGTCCAGGAAGTGCAGGCCCTCGCGGCCCGCGTGGACCTGGCGCAGCAGAACAAGGCAAAAATCACGCAGCAGCTGGAAGCCGACAAACAGAAGATCGCGGACACCCGGAAACTGATCGGGCAGATCGCCACGCAGGCCTACAAGTCCGGCGGCGTCCCGTCCAACCTGTCCCTGTTCTTCGGCTCGAACCAGGGCAGCAGCCTGACGGACACCATCGACCTCGCGGACCAGGCCCTGCGCAGCCAGAACTCCGCGATGGACAAACTCACCCAACAGAGCGCCACCAACGTCAACGCGCAGGCCCGGCTGGCCGCCGTCGAGGCTGAAATCACCGACCTGAAGGCCAAAGCCGACGCCGCACTGGCCCGGGAAAAGGCCGCCCGGGACGAGGCCGCAGCCAAGAAGGCCGCCGTGGACAAGCTGATCGCCGACACCACCCGGCTCGACGCCCAACTCCAGGCCGCCAAGCCCGGCATCCAGAACCAGCTCGCCCAGGTCAAGGCCCAACAGGACGCCGTCGCCGCCGAGATCGCCGAACGCGACCGGAAGCTGCGTGAGGCCTGGCTGGCCGAGCAGCGGCGCATTGCCGAGGCCGCGGCGGCCGCCGCCCGGGCGCAGGGACAGGCGGTCCAGCCGTATGTCCCGCCGGCCCAGGGCTCGCCGTCGGCCTTCGGGCTGCAGCACCCGTTCCCCGGCAATATTCCGATCACCTCCGGGTTCGGCTGGCGGGCGACGCCGCCGGGCACCATCGACTTCTACGGCCAGGGCGGCTACATGCACACCGGCATCGATTTCGGTGCCGCCTGCGGCACGCCCGTCTACGCCGCGGCTGCCGGCACCGTCTTCTCGGCCGGCTGGGCCAACGACGGCGGCGGCAACAACGTGAAGATCTCCCACGGGGTGGTCCAGGGCAACTCGCTGACCACGATTTACTACCACAACACTTCCGTGGCGGTCTCGGTCGGCCAGCACGTCAACCAGGGACAGCTGATCGCCTATTCAGGCACCACCGGCAACTCCACCGGCTGCCACTCGCACTTCGAGACCTGGCTCAACGGCCGGGCCGTGGACCCGATGAACCTGCTGTAGTCCGGCCCGGGCCATCCGCTGAGGCGGTCGCACTGCCGTAAACTGGAAAGACTCCGCACCACCTGGCCGGAGTGAACCACCAACAAACCGAGGAGTCCTACCGTGCCCAAAGAAAGTGGCCGTAAGGTAGTGGCCACCAACCGCAAGGCCCGGCACGACTATCACGTCCTTGACACCTATGAGGCCGGCATCGCGCTGATGGGCACGGAAGTAAAGTCCCTGCGCGAGGGCCATGCCTCGATGGTGGACGGCTTCTGCACGTTCTACAACGACGAGCTGTGGATGGAGGGCATCCACATCCCCGAGTATCACCAGGGGAGCTGGACGAACCACGCCGCACGCCGCCGCCGCAAGCTGCTGCTGCACCGCGACGAGCTCACGAAGATCTCGCACAAAATCCGAGAGTCGGGCTTCACGATCGTGCCGCTGCAGCTGTACTTCGTGGACGGCCGCGCGAAGGTCGAAATCGGCGTCGCCCGCGGCAAGAAGGAATACGACAAGCGCCAGACGCTGCGCGAGGCCCAGCGCGTCATGCGCGAACGCAACCGCCGCTAGCGCGCCGCAGGCTGTCACGGTCCCCGGGAATGTTTCCCGGAGGCGGTGCGTTATGATTGGTAGTACGGGAAGGATCCGAAAGTATCCGGTCCGGGTTTGATAAAAAAATACGGGGATGATCGGTTTCGACGATGTTAGTCGCGACAGGTGAAGCGGGCCGAGGATGCAGAATTATCTCGTAAACGCTGTCTGCAAACCAATAAGTGCCGAATCAAAACGCACTGACTTCGCTCTCGCTGCCTAAGCAGTAAGACAGTCCGTCAGCCCGAGGTTGCTATTGCCCCGGATCCTGGCGTCATTTAGATAGCCACTGCTGTTTACCTCCGTCATCGGGGTAAACGGGACTCTTAGATGACTGGGCCCGGATCAGCCAGCTGTTTGCAGCATGGCTGGGCCGAGAAAATCCAACGCAAACTGCGCCCGGAGAAGCCCTGACAACACGACATCGGACGGGGGTTCAATTCCCCCCATCTCCACATAGGGGCCCGGCAACGGCGCTCCACCCCGTATTGGGTTCACGAATACTCCCCGCCGGCTTCTGTCGGCGGGGAGTTTTGTGCTTAAGGCCAAAGAGGAGGGAAGCGTCTTCCGACACTTCCCTCCTCCTTCCAGTTGTTTGGCACTACATGCCGAGGATCTTCGCCTTCTGGACGCCAAACTCTTGTTCCGTGAGAATCCCTTGATCCTTCAGCGCCCCGAGCTGCTTGAGCTGTTCGAGGGCTTCGTTTGAGATGCCGCCGGCAGCCGGGGGAGGGGGTGGTGGCTGCTGGTAGACCGGCTGCTGGTAGGCCTGCGGCGGTGGTTCCTGCTGGGCCATCTGCGAATCGTAGGCCTCCTGCTGCTTGGCCGCGGTCGCGGCGTCCTTCTCGGCAAACTTGTTGGCCTGGCGGCGCTGGACCCGGCCGCTGACTGCACTAGCCGTTCCGGCAACGACTGCCGTCCGTGCCACACCCCTAAGAAGTCCCATAATTCTCTTCCTCTCACATCTCTTGTTCTGCGTCAGGTCTCAGGCGTCGGCAACCGGAGGTGCGGCGGCGTCAAGTGCATCAAGTGCTTCCATCACGTCCGGAGCAGGGATCCGCGTGCTCGCGATGAGTTCGCCCCCGCTGTCCCGAACGGCCGCCACGAACGGTGCCGCCCAGGTGTTCTCGTAGACGATCAGCGCGGCCACCGTCCCGGGGAGCAGCGCGGCCGAGGCCTCGGCGATGTCATCGTCGCCCAAAAGCCCGGTCCGGGCCCCCTCGAAGTAGGAGAACCCCGCCGCGGGACCGCCTGGGTCGGTGAGTTCGAGCACCTCGACAGATCCGTCGTCATTCTTCATGACGACGAGGAGATCGAAGAGGCGGATCACGCCCTGCTCGACGAGCTTAACGAGTTCCTCACTCGCCCGTCCCGTCAGTCCCGATACGGGGAACTCCAGGAGTACGAAGTCGACCGGCCCGTGGGCCTCAGTCTCCGGTGTGGTTGTCACTGGTATTCCTCCGGTCTGTGTCGAGCACGCTGTCTGGCGCACTGGTCTTAGTGTGGGCGGTCCCCGCCGGGCCGTCACCACCCGCGTCGAATGATTCCGATGGGCCCCGCGCCGCTCAACGGTTGGAACTGCGTCGCGGACATGCCCCGGAATAGGACCTCTCGGTCGGATCCCAAGACCACTCAACCGCCAACGTGAGATTGTCACATCATCCATTTCGGGTGAGCCACCAGCCCGCCGGGACGTGTCAGGGCAACACGACAAGAGGCCGGAAGCAACGGCTTCCGGCCTCTCGATTTTTCAGCGCTTCTTGATGTGTGCCACTGGGTCGGTGTGGGCATCAACGATGTGTTTCGCCTTTTTCTCTGCCCGTTTTTCCTTGATGGTTTTAACCGACTTCTTCGACACGCTCTGGTGCGGCGTCTTGTCAGGCATGGTGCTCTCCCTCACGGCAGGGGCCAGGGGTAGCCCCGTCTTTTAAGCTACGCCTCGGGAACGGCGGCGTCCACGATCCCTGCGAAACGGCTGCCGACGCCGTCGTACACACTGCGCACGAGCCCGGGCCCGAGCACCGGGATCTCGCGTGCCTCGTGGTGCGCGCAGCAGACGTAAGTGAACTCTGGCCACCATTTTTTGGGCCGGGCCGCTTCGGAGAATCCGCAGACGGCACAGGTGAGCTGGACCCAGACGGGCCGCTTGCCGGTGCGGTTTGCCCTGGACTGGACCAGCCACGCCGGCGGGTTGTCCAGCAGCTCGCCCAGCTCGGCCTCGGACAGCCGGGGCGGGATGCCGTGACGGTGCGCCATTTCCAGGGGAATGTCGAGGGTCTGGGCTGCTTCACGTCGGGTAACCATCCTTCAACGATACGGGAACGACGGCGGCCCGAAGCCACCAGGGCGCCCCGGTGTTACCCTCGACACACCGGCGGCGGGCTAAGGTTTTCAGCCCGCGAGGGCAAGCCCAAGCGCGGCGGCCGCGAGCCCCACGAGCAGGTTCGCGCCGATGGTGAGCGCCGCCGCCCGGTACCGCTCTTCGCTGACCAGGCGGACTGTCGCGGTGGTCCATGAGCTGAAGGTGGTCAGGCCGCCGGCGAGACCGGTTGCGATCGCGGCGTGCCAGTCGGTGCCCAGCTCCAGGTGGCCGGTCAGGCCGACGGACCAACCGATGATGAAGGATCCGGCGACGTTGACCGTGAACGTCGCCCAGGGCCAGTGCGGTCGGGAGCCCTGATGGTGCGCGAACCAGGAGTCGACGGCGAACCGCAGGAGTGCTCCCGCCACCCCGCACGCCCCGACCACGAGCGCGGTCATCATTGGGCACCGCCGCGGAGGTCTGCAATCGCCTTGCCGGTTTTCCAGCCGGCCGCCGCCGCCCCGAGGCCCAGGGCGAGCGAGAGCCCGAGGTAGGCCAGCCACGTGGCATGGAAGCCGCCGCGGATCTGCTGGTCAATGGCGATCACCAGCGCCGAAAAGGTGGTGAAGGAACCCAGGAGGCCGGGGCCGATGCCGGCCCGCAGCCAGAAAGCCGTCTGCGGCCGCGCGATCCAGAGGGTGGTCAGGGTGGCCAGAACGAAACTCCCGGAGACATTGATCGCCAACGTGGTCCACGGCACCGCGCCGGCGCTTTCAGGAAAAATCAGGCCGGCGCCGAAACGCAGCTCGGTTCCGATCAGCCCGCCGACGGCGACGGCGGACCAGGCCTTCCACCCCGGCACGCCGGGGCGCGGCACGGCCCGGCGCTCGTCCAGCGCACCCTTCACTCAGCTCTCCGTGACGCTGCAGCCGGCGTGCCCGGCATCGCTGTGGACCCAGAGGGCCGAGGCGACCTCGTCGGCGAAATCGAATTCGCGCGGTGCCGCGGCGGAACCGATCCGCACTACCATGGGGCCACCGAAGGGACGCCGGCCCACCACCTCCACTTCGGCGTCGAGGTCGATGTCCTCTGCAGCGAGATAGCGCAGGAGCTCCGGGTTCTCGTCGCTGATCCGGGTGATCCGGCCGGTGTGGCCGTCGTCGAGTTCGCTCAGGCGGTGGGCGGCGGGCATCAGCACCGAGCCGTCGGCTGCCGGAATGGGATCGCCGTGCGGGTCCCGGGTGGGGTTCCCCAGCTTGGCCGCCATGCGTTCAATAAAGGTGTCCGAGACGGCGTGTTCCAGGAGTTCGGCTTCGTCATGGACCTCGTCCCAGCGGTACCCCAGCTCGCGGACGAGGAAAGTCTCGATCAGCCGGTGCCGCCGGACCATGGACAGGGCGAGCCGGACTCCATCGCTGGTGAGCGTGACGGCGCTGTAGGGCTTGTGGTCCACGAGGCCCTGGTCCTTGAGCTTGCGGACCATTTCCGAAACCGAGGAGTTGGCGACGCCCAGGCGCTGCGCCAGCTGCGTGGAGGTGATGGGCTTGCGCTGCCACTCGGTGAACGAATAGATGACCTTGACGTAGTCCTCGATCGAGGAGGAGGGCGTACTGGTCTTCACAGACCTAAGCCTACCGTCAGCTGCTTCCGGAGAAAGTGAGCCACAGCAGCACCAGGTTGAGAGCCACTACGAGCACCACGCTGATGATGGCGGCGACTCGGAGGGCCGGGCCGTCGGCGAACCGGCCCATCAGGGCTTTGTTGCTGGTCAGCACCACCAGCGGGACCAGGACAAAGGGAATCCCGAAGCTGAGGACCACCTGGCTCAGGACGAGCGCCCAGGTGGGGTCGAAGCCCACCGCCAGCAGCACGACGGCGGGGATGAGGGTCACGACGCGCCGGGCCATGACGGGGATCCGGATCTTGAGCAGGCCCTGCATGATGGTGCCGCCGGCATAGCAGCCCACCGAGGTCGATGCCAGGCCGGAGGCGAGCAGCCCGACCGCGAAGATCACGCCGACGATCGGGCCGAGATTGGCGGTGATGGCGGCGTGCGCGCCCTCGATCGTGTCCGTGCCTTCTTCGCCGCCGAGGGTGGAGGCGGCCAGGAGCAGCATGCCGATGTTGACCAGTCCGGCGATCGCGAGGGCGGCCACGACGTCGAACCGGGTGGCCCGGACCAGGCGCGCGATGGCCGCCGGGGGAACATGCAGGTGTTCGTCCGGCCGGTGCCGGTCCCGGGACAGGGCCGAGTGGACGTAGATGGCGTGCGGCATGACGGTGGCCCCGAGCATGCTGGCGGCCAACAGTACGGTGTCCGGGCCCTGGAAGCCGGGCATGAGCCCGGCCAGGGCGGCCCCCGGATCGGGCGGGCTGATGAACAGCCCGGCCAGGAAGCCGACTGTGATGATGCCGAGCAGGAACATGATGATGAATTCGAACGGCCGCTGTTTCTGCCGGGCCTGGACCGCGAGCAGGAGCATTGACACGGCGCCGACAATCACGGCGCCAAGGGGGAGGGGCAGGCCGAAAAGCAGGTACAGGGCAATTGCGCCGCCCACCACCTCCGCGAGATCGGTGGCGGCGGCGACAACTTCGGCCTGCACCCAGAAGGCGCGGCGCCAGAACGGCTTGAGCCGTTCACCAAGGATCTCCGGAAGGCTCTTGCCCGTGACGATCCCGAGCTTGGCGGACTGGTACTGGACGAGCACGGCCATGACG
>NZ_CAKKMM010000214.1:0-6775 GCF_918698205.1 Microbacterium sp. Bi128
GACAAACCCACTGCAGGCTGCAATGGACTTGTCAGGCGGATGCAGTCTCGGCGATCCAGCCCGCCGCGACCCCCGCCCGACCCGCCGTCAGCCGCGCGACGTGCTCGCCCGCACGACGAGGCGCGGCTCGGTCACGCGGACGCGGTCGGCGGGGCCGTCGGCATCCCACACCTCCGCCAGCAGCGCGACGCAGGCCGCGCCGAAGTCGCGGGGTTCGAGGTCGAACGACGTCACGCTCGGGGTGAGCAGGGCGTGCATCGGCTCGTCGACGTAGGCGGCGAGCAGCAGGTCGTCGCCGACGCGGCGTCCGGCGCGGGCGGCGGAGTCGAGAGCGGGGGCCGCCGAACCGCTCGGCACGACGACGAGGGCGTCTACGTCTTCGGTGGCGAGCACGTCGTCGACGGCGGCGGCGACCTCGTCGGCGGTGGGGACGAACGCGATGCGCCGCGAGATCGGGATGCCGCCGTGCCCGGCGACCCACGCGGTGTACGCGCGCGCGATGTCGCGGCTCCAGGCGGTGCCGTCGGGCGGCAGCACCGCACCGATCCGCTGCGCACCGGCTGCGGCGAGGTGGTCGAGCAGGCGGATCAGGGCCGCCGTGTGGTCGGAGACGACGCTCGCGCTCACCCTGTCGTCGCCGCCGAGAACGTGCTCGCCGCTGACGACGGGGCGTCCGGTGTCGAGGATCGCCCGGATGCCGGCATCCTCGGTCGTGGCGTCGACGACGATGTACCCGTCGACGAAGGCCGCGGGTGCGGAGGCGTCGTCGGAGTCCCGGTGGGGGAGCAGGATGACCGAGAGTCCGAGGCGGTCGGCGGCATCCACCACGCCGAAGGCGAACTCGGTGTAGTACGGCAGTCGCGTCGACCCGGGTGGCAGGTAGAGGCCAACGGCACCGTAGCGGGCCGTGCGGAGGCTGCGGGCGGGGATGTTGACCGTGTAGTTCAGGTCGCGCGCGACGGCGAGGATCCGGTCGCGCGTCTCGGGCGAGACGCCCGGTTTGCCGCGCAGGGCGAAGGAGGCCGCCGCGGTCGACACACCGGCGGCCGCGGCCACGTCGTGGAGCGTCGGCTTGCGGGGGGTCACGCTTGCCGACGCTACCCGACTGGTGAACGGGGTCTTGCGCGCGAGTCAACTTAAACGTTTAATGTCCCTGAAACACCACGGGCGAGAGAACCGAAACACCCGGTCTCTAGCCTCGGCCTCATCCGGTCGCGATCGACGACGATCCGCCCGGGGCCCCACACCGCTGCGCCGGTCCGCCGGCTCCCTCCGAAAGGTCCCTCGTGTCCTCCACCACCCGTGATGCGGCGACGGTCGCCGCCGGCTCCGCCCGCGTTCCGCTGCGCCTTCCCACCGCGAGCTCGACGTTCATCGTCGGCATCGCCGGCTACCTCGGCGTCAACCTCTCGCCCTACATGATCATCGCCGTCCAGCAGGGCCTGGATGCCGACGTCCTCACCGCCAGCTGGCTCGTCACGGGCGCCCTCCTGCTCACGGCCCTCACCGGTCTCGCGGTCGCGCCCCTGTGTGCCGGTCGCTCGCGTCGCACGGTCGCTCGCGTCGGTCTGCTGCTCGCCGTGGTCGGCTTCGGCCTGGCCGCACTGGTACCGGCCGTGCTGCTCCCCGGCCTCCTCGTCGGCGGGGTCGGCGCGGGCGGGGCGGTCGCCGCCTCGGGCGCGGCGATCGCGGCCTTCCGCAACCCCGACCGGGTCGCGGGGTTCTACGGCCTCGCGAACCGCGGCATCATCACCGTCGTACTGGCGGTCGTGCCGCTGATCGGCCTTGCCCCCATCGACGTGTTCGGTTCGATGGCGGTGTTCAGCCTCGTCGCCCTGGCGCTCGCGACGTGGCTCCCCGGCGCACCCGCCGCCCCCGTGCACGCGGCGGCTGCGGCCGGTGCGGCGGTGCCGCTCGAGGTTCCGCCCACCGGCACCGTGCGTGCCGCGGCGAAGCCCTCGCGCACCGTCACGATCGCGGGCTTCACGCTGCTCGTCGTGTTCGCGCTGTGGGCCGCGAGCGAGGACTCGCTGTGGGCGATGGTCGGGGTCATGGGCGCCGACCAGGCCGGGCTCACCCCCGAGGGCCTCGGCATCGCGCTCTCCGGTGCCACGGCGGGTGGCCTCATCGCCTCGATCGCGCTCATGATCGTGGGGGACCGCCTGGGTCGTGGCATCCCGCTCATCGTGCTGCTGGTGATCGGCGGCATCCTGAAGATCGTCCAGGGCTACATCTCGGACCCCACCCTGTTCGTCGTCGTCTTCATCGTGTGGAACACCACGTACGCCCTGGTCTTCGCCTTTTTCATCTCGACGTCGGCCGCGCTCGACGCTGACGGGCGTTGGTCGGGGCCGCTCCTGGCCACCTACCTCGTCGGCTCGGCGCTCACGCCCGTGATCGGTGCCAACCTCGTCGCGGCGCTCGGCTACCAGGGCTTCACCCTGACGCTCGCGATCGCGAGCTTCGTGCTGGCCGTCCCGGCGGGCATCATCGGCCTCCTCTCGCGGCGCCTCGAGCGTCAGGCGACGGAGGTGGCCGCATGACCCGCACGGTCTATCGCGGCGGCCGCATCTTCACGGCCGCCACCGCTCCCGACGCGCAGTGGACGCACGCGGTCGCGATCGAGGGGGAGCGCATCGTCGCGATCGGCGACGCCGCCGAGGCGGGCGGGGGCACCACGGTCGACCTCGACGGAGCGCTCGTGCTCCCCGGCTTCACCGACGCGCACACGCACCTGCTGATGCTGGGCGCGTCCCTCGGCCAGGTCGCTCTCACCGATGCACGGACGCTCGACGGCATCCAGGAGCTTCTGCGCGAGGCGCGCGCCGCCGACCCCGACGCCCTGGTGCTGCGCGGTCGCGGCTGGCTCTTCGACTCGGTGCCGGGCGGTGCCCCGACGGCGGCGATGATCGACGCCGTCGTGGCCGACGTGCCGGTGTACCTGGACGCCAACGACTACCACTCCTGCTGGGTGAACACCGCCGCTCTGGCCGAGCTCGGCATCACCCGCGACACCCCCGACCCGCTCGGCGGGGCGATCGGCCGCGACGCCGACGGCGAGCCGAACGGCATGCTGTTCGAGACCGCGGCGGTGCAGTACGCCTGGGGTCAGCGCGATGCCGCGATGACGGATGCCGACCGCGACGAGGCCGTGGAACGGGTCCTGGCCGCGTACGCCGCCGCCGGCGTCACGGGCGTGGTCGACATGGCGTTCGACGAGCACGCGCTCGCCGCGATCGAGCGGGCCATCGAGCGTCACGGCGGAGAACTACCGCTGCGGGTGTCGGCGCACTGGCTGCTCGAGAACACCGGTGACCTCGACCGCAATCTCGCCCAACTCGACCGCGTGGTCGAGCTCGCTCGCCGCCCGGCGTCGCCCTGGCTGCGGGTGGTGGGCATCAAGCTCATCCTCGACGGCGTCATCGACGCGTGCACCGCGACGATGGGCGCCCCCTACGCCGACGGCTCGAACGCCGAGCCGATCTGGCCGCTCGCCGACCTCGCCCCGATCGTCGCGGCCGCCGACGCCGCGGGTCTCCAGATCGCGATGCACGCGATCGGCGACGCGGCGAGCGACGCCGCGCTCACCGCGATCGAGCGGGCGATCGAGGCGAACGGCGACATCCCCCGTCGCCACCGCCTCGAACACCTGGAGTACGCCGCGCCCGGCACGGCCGAACGCATGGCGCGACTGGGGGTCACGGCATCCCTGCAGCCCGTGCACGCCGACCCGGCGATCTTCGCCAACTGGGCCGCGATGCTCGGCGACGAGCGGGTGGAGCGCGCGTTCGCGTGGCCCGAGTATGAGGAGGCGGGTGCGCTCGTCGCGTTCTCGACCGACGCCCCGACCGCGCCCCACAGCGCGCTCGCGAACATGTACGTCGCGGCGACCCGCGCTTCGGCGCTCGATCCGTCGGTGCCGGCGGTGCACCCGCACTTCGCGCTGCCCCTGGATCGTGCGATCGCGCACGCGACCCGGGATGCCGCGGCCTCGGTCGGCGATGCGGACTGGCGCGGCCGCGTCGCGCCCGGCTTCGCCGCCGACCTCGTGGTGATCGACACCGACCCGTTCGCCGCGGGCACGGCATCCCTCCTCACCACCCGGGTGACCGAGACCATCGTCGCCGGCCGCTCCGTCTTCACCCCGACGATCCATGATGTGGTGTGACGGGATGACCGCCCCGACCCCCGAGGAGCACCGATGACCTGGCGCATGCCGAGCGAGACCGCCCCGCACACCCGCACGTGGATGGCGTTCCCGAGCGAGGGCCCGACCCTGGGCGAAACGGATTCCGAGCGCGAAGCGGGCTACGCCGCCTGGACCGCGATCGCCCACGCCGTCGCGGACTTCGAGCCGGTGTCGATGCTCGTCGACCCGAGCGAGCTGACCCGTGCCCGGCGGATGCTCGGCGGCGGGATCGAGATCGTCGAAGCGCCGGTCGACGAGTTCTGGCTGCGCGACTCGGGTCCGACGTTCGTCGTCGATCCCGAGCGGCCGGGCGCCCTCGGCGCCGTGGACTGGATCTTCAATGGCTGGGGCGACCACGACTGGGCGGTGTGGGCGAAGGCAGCCGAGCACGCCCGGATCATCGCCGAGGCGACCGGGGCCGAGCTCGTGTCGTCGACCCTGGTCAACGAGGGCGGCGGCATCCACGTCGACGGCGAGGGCACCGTGCTGCTCACCGAGACGGTGCAGCTCGACCCGCGGCGCAACCGGTACGCCGACCGCGCGCGCGTCGAGGCCGAGATGCTCCGCACGATCGGCGCCACGCACGCCGTGTGGCTGCCGCGTGGCTTGACCCGCGACTACGGCGACTTCGGCACGAGCGGGCACGTCGACATCGTCGCGACGATGCCGTCGCCGGGCACGGTTCTGCTGCACGACCAGCGGAATCCCGCGCACCCCGACCACGCGGTGACGCGCGAGCTGCGTGCCTTCTTCGAGACGCAGACGGATGCCGCCGGCCGCCCGTTCACCATCCGCGACCTGCCCGCACCCGCCACCGTCCGCGACGCCGAGGGCGACGTGGACTGGAGCTACGTGAACCACCTCGTCGTCAACGGCGGAGTGATCGCGTGCGGTTTCGGCGAGGACGAAGCGGATGCCACGGCCCACGGCATCCTGGAAGAGGTGTACCCCGGTCGCCGGGTCGTGACCGTCGATGCCCGCGAGCTGTTCGCGCGCGGCGGCGGCATCCACTGCATCACCCAGCAGCAGCCCGAGGTGACGGCGTGATCGACGTCGTCGAGGCATCCATCGCCGATCTCGCCACCGCCCTCGCCGAGGGCCGCACGACCGCCGTCGAGCTCGTCGAGGCGCACCTCGCGCGCATCGACGCGTACGACGGCCCCGACACCGCGACGAAGCTCAACGCCGTCGTGGTCCGCAACCCCGACGCGCTCGCCGAGGCGGAAGCGTCGGATGCGCGCCGGGCAGCCGGCCAGGCGCGGGGGCTGCTCGACGGCATCCCGTACACCGCGAAAGACAGCTACATGGTGCGCGGTCTCACAGTCGCCGCGGGGAGTCCGGCGTTCGCCGACCTCGTCGCGAAGGACGACGCGTTCACGATCGCGCGGCTGCGTGAGGCCGGGGCCATCTGCCTGGGGCTGACGAACATGCCGCCGATGGCGAACGGAGGCATGCAGCGCGGACTGTACGGCCGTGCCGAAAGCCCGTACAACGCCGACTTCCTGACGTCGGCGTTCGCGTCGGGGTCGTCGAACGGCTCGGGCACGGCGACCGCGGCGTCGTTCGGCGTCTTCGGTCTGGGCGAGGAGACATGGTCGAGCGGCCGTGCGCCCGCGGCGTGCAACGGCCTGTGCGCGTACACGCCGTCGCGCGGCGTGATCTCGGTGCGCGGCAACTGGCCGCTCGTCCCCACGATGGACGTCGTCGTGCCGCACACCCGCTCGATGGCCGACCTGCTCGCGGTGCTCGACGTGATCGTCGCCGACGACCCCGAGACGCGGGGAGACTTCTGGCGCGCGCAGCCGTGGGTTCTTCTGCCCCCGGCGTCCGAGGTGCGGCCGCCGTCGTACGCCGCGCTCGGGTACGAAGTGTCGCTGGAGGGTCTGCGCATCGGCATCCCGCGCATGTTCCTCGGCGTGGACCCGCTGGCGGGCACCGGTCCGCGCGGCGTCGGCGGACCGAGCGGCGAGCGCATCGAGCCGCGGCCGTCGCTGCTCGACCTGTGGGCGGTGGCGCGCGCGGATCTCGAGGCCGCGGGCGCGATCGTCGTCGATTGCGACTTCCCGCTCGTGAGCACCTACGAGGGCGACCGTCCGGGAGCGCCAACGATCCGCACGCGGGGTCTGGTGTCGGAGGAATTCCTCGACCGCGAGATCGTCGACCTCTCGGCGTGGGCGTGGGACGACTTCCTCCGCGCGAACGGGCATCCGGGTCTGGCGTCGGTGGACGGGGCGGCGATCTTCCCGCATCCCGAGGGTGCGCTGCCCGACCGGTACACGGGGTTCGACGACGACATCGCTGAGTATCCGGCGCACGTGCGGGAGCACGCGGTGTCGTCGTTCACCGAGATCCCCGAGCTGGCGGCCGGGTTGCGGGGGCTGGAAGAGACTCGGCTCCGTGATCTGGAGGAGTGGATGGATGCCGAGCACCTCGACGCCGTGGTCTTCCCGACGCTCACCGACGTGGCGCCGGCCGACGCCGACGTGAACCCTGCGTCGGCTGACATCGCATGGCGCAACGGCGTGTGGGTCGCGACGGGGAACCTCGCGATCCGGCATTGCGGTGTGCCGACGGTGACGGTTCCGC
>NZ_CAKKMM010000215.1:0-6764 GCF_918698205.1 Microbacterium sp. Bi128
CGGGGCCGCATCGGCGGGGTCGGATCCGGCGCTGGGCGACGAAGAGGCGGCATCCCGCAGGAGCGCGGCGAGATCGCGGACCTCGCCGTACTCCGCGCGGAGGACGCCGCCCGTGCGGTCGATGAGCTCCACCATCGTGCGGACGGGGCGTCGCAACTGCACGAGAGCACTCGACTGGCCCGCCAGCTCGGCGATCGCCTCGGAAGTGGGGACGGGAACGAGCCGGGCGTCCGACGATCCGGGACGGCGGGCGAGCAGGATCAGCCGTGACAGGTGCAGCTCGGCAGCGGGGAGCGCGCCGAGGGCCAGCTCGTCGGGGGAGCGCTGCACCTTGTGCGTCACGCCCTCGGTGATGACCGACAGCGGTTTGCGGTACGGCAGAACCGCGCCCGAGGCATCGATGCCCACCGTCTCGTCCGACACGTAGCCCGCCGTGCGGGCGAGCGTACGGACGGCGGTGGTCTTGCCGGCGCCCGACTCTCCGACGAGGACGACGACGCCGCCGTCCGGGCCGGCGACCCCGGCGGCATGCAGCATCCAGAGGTCGCCGCGCCGTGCCTCGATGGCCGCCATCGTCACGGCGCTGGAGAGTGCGGCGAGCATGGGACCCTCGCCGTGGGAGGCCGCGGGGGCGACGGCGGTTCGCGGCGCGGTGCTCCCCGCAGAGAGAGCGCCGCTCCACGCCGACCGTACGGCGGCGTGGGCCGGCGGCTCGAGCCCAGAGAGGTCGATGCCGACCGCGACCCCGAGGGCATCGACGACGAGAGGGGACGATGATCGGCGCGGCACCGGTTCACGGTAGGTCCAGCGCCGCGCTCAGCGGATCGTCGTTCCGCCGACACCGGCTCTCCGCCCCCGCAGTTCACCCGGCGCATCATTCCTTCCCCGGACGGCGGCGCCCGCGGCAGCGGCATCCATCGGTCATGGGAAGGGGGCGGCATACGCCGTGCCCTAGACTGCAAGGACTGCCTGTCGCGTGACGCCCCGCGCGGGCAGGAGCCGTGATCCGCGGCCGTCGCGTCGCCGCAAAACCCGATTGGTTCCTCCGTGTCCGCCTCGCACTCCGCGCTCGTGCCCGAGTGGCTCACCGCCCCGGCCGAAGCGAACGAGCTCGTCGCCTCCGTCTGGCCGTCTTCCGCGCGTCGAGTCGACGACGGCTCGGTCGAGGTCGGGGGCGTGTCGATCTTCGACTTGCGCGCCCGCTTCGGCACCCCTCTCTACGTGCTCGACGAGGCCGAGGTGCGGGCGCACGCCCGCCGGGCCCGCGACGCCTTCGCCTCCGCCGCCGCGCGCCACGGCATCCGCTCGCGCGTCTATTACGCCGGCAAGGCCTTCCTGTCGGCCGAGGTCGTGCGCTGGGTCACCGACGAGGGCCTCGCCGTCGACGTTTGCACGCGCGGCGAGCTGGAGGTCGCGTTGGCCGGCGGCGCCGACCCCGCACGTCTGGGGTTCCACGGCAACAACAAGAGCGTCGGCGAGCTCGAGCGCGCCGTCGACGTGGGGATCGGCTCGGTCGTGGTCGACAGCCCCATCGAGATCGAGCGTCTCGCCGCGATCGCCGATCGCCGCGGTGCGGTGCAGTCCGTCCTGGTCCGGGTGCGCACCGGCGTGCACGCCGAGACCCACGCCTTCCTCGCCACCGCCCACGAGGACCAGAAGTTCGGCTTCTCGCTCGACGGCGCCGCCGAGGCGGTCGCTCGCATCCGCGAGTTGCCCAGTCTGCGCTTCGTCGGACTCCACGCCCACATCGGGTCGCAGATCTTCGACTCCTCCGGGTTCCGTGAGTCCGCGGCCCGACTCGTCGACCTCCACGCCGACCTGCTCGCCGGGGGAGAGATCCCCCTCCTCAACGTCGGGGGCGGTTTCGGCATCTCCTACACGTCCGTCGACGACCCGCGCCCGATCGAGGAGATCGCCGACGGCATCCTCGATGCCATCGCGCAGGAGTGCGCGGTGCGCGGCATCCCGATGCCCGACGTCGCGTGCGAGCCCGGACGCGTCATCGTCGGTCAGGCCGGCGTGACGCTGTACGAGGTCGGCACGGTCAAGAAGGTCGAGATCGGCGAGGGTCGAGAGCGCACCTACGTCAGCGTCGACGGGGGGATGAGCGACAACGCCCGTCCGGCCCTGTACGGCGCCGACTTCTCCGCGCGGATCGTCTCGCGCGAGAGCGCCGCGGCCCCCGCCCTCGCGCGCGTCGTCGGGCACCACTGCGAGTCCGGTGACATCGTGGTGGATGCCGAGTACCTTCCCGGCGACGTCACCCCGGGCGATCTGCTGGCGGTGCCGGCCACCGGGGCGTACTGCTTCTCGCTGGCGAGCAACTACAACTACACGCCGCGCCCCCCGGTCGTCGCCGTCCGCGACGGCGAGGCGCGCGTGATCGTGCGCGGAGAGACCGTCGACGATCTGCTCTCGCGCGACGCCGGCATCGCGGCATCCGCTTCCTTCTCATCCCGCGGCTCGGCCGCACCACCCCACGGAGACATCGAATGACCGACTACCGCACGCTGCGCGTGGCGCTGCTGGGCGCCGGTGCCGTCGGCTCGCAGGTCGCCGACCTGCTGCTCAAGCACCGCGCCGAACTGGCCGACCGCGCCGGAGCCACCCTCGAGCTCGCGGGCATCGCCGTCCGCGACCTCGACGCCAAGCGCGACACCGAGCTGCCGCGCGAGCTGTTCACGACGGATGCCGAGACCCTCATCGTCGGGTCGGACATCGTGATCGAGCTCATGGGCGGCATCGAGCCCGCGCGCACCCAGGTGCTGCAGGCCATCAACTCCGGCGCCGACGTCGTCACGGCCAACAAGGCACTGCTGGCCACGCACGGCTCCGAGATCTTCGAGGCCGCCGATCAGGTGGGCGCCGAGGTGTACTACGAGGCCGCGGCCGCCGGTGCCATCCCGATCATCCGCCCGCTCCGCGACTCGCTCGCCGGCGACCGCGTCGTGCGGATCATGGGCATCGTCAACGGCACGACGAACTACATCCTCGACCGCATGGACACCGAGGGCGCCGACTTCGCCGACGTGCTCGCCCAGGCCCAGGCCCTCGGATACGCCGAGGCCGACCCCACGGCCGACGTCCAGGGCTACGACGCCGCGCAGAAGGCCGCGATCCTGGCGAGCCTGGCGTTTCACACCACCGTGCCCCTGGATGCCGTGCACCGCGAGGGCATCACCCAGATCGATGCCGCGATGATCGAGTCCGCCCGTCACGCCGGCTATGTCATCAAGCTGCTCGCGGTCTGCGAGCGCCTGCCCGCCGCCGAGGGCGAGTCGAGCGAGTCGATCTCGGTGCGCGTGTACCCCGCCCTGGTCGACCGGACGCACCCGCTCGCGAGCGTGCACGGCGCCAACAACGCCGTGTTCGTCCAGGCCGAGGCCGCCGGCGACCTCATGTTCTACGGCGCCGGTGCCGGCGGCGTGCAGACCGCCTCCGCCGTTCTCGGCGACGTCGTCTCCGCGGCCCGCCGCCACATCGCCGGGGGAGTGGGCGTCGGTGAGTCCACGCGCGCCAATCTCCCCACCGTGCCCATCGGCCGGGTCATCACGCGCTACCAGATCACGCTCGAGGTCGACGATCAGCCGGGCGTGCTCGCCACGGTCGCCGGCATCCTCAGCGAAGGGCGCGTCTCGATCGCGACCGTCGAACAGACCGTCATCGAACCGGATGCCGACGACACCGCCGCGAGCGGGTCGGCGCGTCTGGTCATCGGTACACACCAGGCCCGTGAGCAAGACCTGAGCGAGACCGTCGAGCGTCTCGCCGCGAGCGGCGTCGTCGAGCGCGTGGTATCCGTACTGCGCGTGGAAGGGAACTGACATGGCACACGTCTGGCGCGGAGTCCTCCGCGAGTACGCGGACCGTCTGGGCGTCACCGACGCCTCCACCGTCGTGACGCTCGGCGAGGGCGGCACCCCGCTCATCCCGGCCCCCGCCCTGTCGCGGCGCACGGGCGCGGACGTCTGGGTGAAGTTCGAGGGAATGAACCCCACCGGGTCGTTCAAGGACCGCGGCATGACGGTCGCGCTCTCGCGCGCCGTCGAGCACGGCGCCAAGGCCGTCATCTGCGCCTCGACCGGCAACACCTCGGCCTCGGCCGCGGCGTACGCGGCCCACGCCGGCATCACCGCCGCCGTGCTCGTGCCCGAGGGCAAGATCGCGATGGGCAAGCTGAGCCAGGCCGTGGCCCACAACGGCCGGCTGATCCAGATCCGCGGCAACTTCGACGATTGCCTCGAGATCGCCCGCGAGCTCGCCGACCACTACCCGGTGCACTTGGTCAACTCGGTCAACCCCGACCGCATCGAGGGTCAGAAGACCGCGGCGTACGAGGTCGTCGAGCAGCTGGGCGACGCCCCCGACTTCCACTTCATCCCGGTCGGGAACGCGGGCAACTACACCGCCTACTCGCGCGGCTACCGCGAAGAGGCCGACCGCGGCGTCGCCACGCGCGTGCCCCGCATGTTCGGCTTCCAGGCCGCCGGCTCCGCCCCGCTCGTGCGCGGCGAGGTCGTGAAGAACCCCGAGACGATCGCCAGCGCCATCCGCATCGGAAACCCCGCCTCGTGGCACCTCGCCCTCGAGGCCCGCGATGCCACGGACGGCTGGTTCGGCGCCATCGACGACGACCGCATCCTCGCCGCGCAGAAGATCCTGGCCGGTGAGGTCGGCGTGTTCGTCGAGCCGGCGTCCGCGATCAGCGTCGCGGGTCTGCTCGACCGCGCCGAGGCCGGCGTCGTCCCCGCGGGGGCGAAGGTCGTGCTCACCGTCACCGGCCACGGCCTGAAGGACCCGCAGTGGGCCCTGCGCAAGGCCGACGGGTCGGAGGTGCAGCCCACGGTCGTCGACGCGACGACGTCCGAGGTCGCCTCGGTCCTCGACCTGAAGCCGGTGGCCGAGTGACCGCAGCCCTCGGGCGCCGGGTCGCGGTCCGCGTCCCGGCCACCAGCGCCAACCTCGGTCCCGGTTTCGACACGCTCGGGCTCGCGCTCAGCGTGTACGACGAGCTGACGGTCGAGGCCCTCGAGCCCGGCCGTCTCGAGATCGAGGTCAGTGGCGAGGGCACGGAAGACGTTCCGCGGGACGCATCGCACCTCGTCGTGCGGGCGATCGCGCACACCTTCGCCTTCGCGGGCCGTGAGATGCCGGGCCTGCGGCTGGTGGCGCACAACGTCATCCCGCACGGGCGCGGCATGGGGTCCTCGGGTGCGGCCGTGGTCGCCGGCATCCTCGCGGCCCAGGGGATGCTCGAGGGCGACGTCGAGCTCAGCGACGTCGACCTGCTGCGCCTGGCCACCGAGATGGAGGGCCACCCCGACAACGTCGCCCCCGGCCTGTTCGGCGGTCTGACGATCGCGTGGATGGATGCCGAGGGCCCCCAGCACAAGCAGCTCATCGTCCACCGTGGCGTCTCGCCGCTCGTGCTGGTGCCGAGCTTCACGATGTCGACGGCGGTCGCCCGGAGCCTCCAGCCGCTGCAGGTGCCGCGCGAAGACGCGGTGTTCAACGTCTCGCGGTCGGCCCTGCTCATCGCGGCGATGACGCAGAGCCCCGAGCTGCTGATGGCGGCCACGGAGGACAAACTGCACCAGAACTACCGCGCGCAGGCGATGCCCGAGACCGACCGTCTGGTTCGCTCGTTGCGCGCCGAGGGCTACGCGGCCGTCGTGTCGGGCGCCGGCCCGAGCGTGCTGGTGCTCGCCGACGGTCCGGGCCAGCGTCTCGGGGCCGCCGAGCTCGCCGGATCCCTCGTCGACACTCCGTGGCAGACGCTCATGCTCGCCGTCGACGTCAAGGGTGGTACAGTGAAGGCCGCAGAGGGTTCCGCTTAGCACGCGAATCTGAGCCTCTGCGACACCTGCGAAATCCGCAACAAATCGCGAACCCGGTATCGGCTGCAGTCTTCCGAACCGCTGGTGAGTGTCTTCGTCTGCCCTCTGCACCGACGACCCGCGATCTGACCACGTTTCATCCTGAGGAGCACTCGTGGAGTCCATCTCCGAGACCCAGCCCGTTGACGCGCCCGAGGGCGCGGTCACCACCCCCGAGGAGCAGCCCGCCGCTCCCGCCGACGAGACGCTGTTCGACGCGCCCGTCGACGGCGCGGGCGAGGAGGCCCCCGTCGCCGAGGAGCCCGCGGCCGAAGCCGAGGCGGCCGACGCCGAGGCGGCTCCTGCCGCCGAGGAGCAGCCCGCTCCGGCCGAGCCCGCCGCCGAAGAGGCGCCCGCGGCTCCGGCCGAGGAGCCCGCCGCCGAAGAGGCTCCGGTCAAGCCTGCCCGCGCGCCGCGCAAGCGTGCGCCGCGCCGTGCGAAGAGCGCCCCCGCCGAAGAGACCCCGGCCGCCGAGGCTCCCGCCGACCCCGCCGTGACCGAGGCTCCGGCCGTCGACGCCGCCACCGAGGCTCCCGCCGACGCCGCCGTGACCGAGGCTCCCACTGACGCCGCCGCCACCGAGGCTCCCGCCACCGAGGCTCCCGCCACCGAGGCTCCCGCCGCCGAGGCGCCGGCTGCCGAAGAGGCCGCTGCCGAGGGCTCCGCGACCGACGCCGAGCCGGTGACCGAGGGTGCCCCCGCGACCGATGCCGCCGAGGCGCCGGCCGAGAGTGTCGCCGAGGCTCCGGCCGAGAGCGCCCCCGAGGCCGACACGAACGCCGAGGCCGTGGCATCCGGTGCCGAGGCCGACACGACCGACGAGTCCTCCGAGACCCCGTCCCGCGGCCGCTGCCGCAGCCGGTCGCGCAACCGCAACCGCAACAAGGC
>NZ_CAKKMM010000216.1:0-6749 GCF_918698205.1 Microbacterium sp. Bi128
CGGGTGATGACCCTCGACCGGGACGGACTGCGGCACATGCTTGCCGCGAGCGATCAACTCCCGTGACCACCTCACCGTCGCCGTCCTTTCTGAGCGGGCGCTGGCACAGGGGGCAGCCCGAGGCGAACCCGGTGGGCCTTGTGCGCGTCGCTGATCTTCGAGCAGAGCCCGGCCGCGTCGAGCATCATCGACGGCTGCCGGCAGAGCTTGCATCGCGGGTAGTCCGACTGCATCCGGTCAATGCGAGCCGAGGTAGCCGCCCACTCCCGGCGCAGATGCTCGCGCCGACGGGGGTCGACCTTTGTGCCGTCGTCTGACCAGCCGCCGTTCGGCAGCGTGGCGACCTCGGGCGCGCAGCAGCCGAGCTTGCATCCGCTCGCGGTCGAGGGGGCGCAGGTCATGCGATCGCCGCCACATACTCGGCCTCGCGCTCGCGAATCCACCACTGCTCGAACTCGGTGAACGTCACACGCGGGTGCTGCTCCCAGTGCTCGACGAGTTCCGGTGACGCGTAGGCGTATGCCCGCACCGCCGGCCCGAGGAACAGCGTCGCCGGGTCGACGCCTTTCGCTTTCCCGCGGGCGTTCAGCAGAGCACCGTTCGTCGCAGCCTCGGCACGGTCGTAGGCCAGGGTCAGCACCGAGTCGTAGGCATCCCTCGCGGCCCGGTAGTCTGCGAACCCCGCCCGCACGAGCGCGCTCACGCGCCGACCTCACGGAGCCCGCGGCGGGTGAACCCGGGACGAACGCGGGAAGCCTGCCGCTGGCCCTTAGACTGCGCGCCCATGCAACACGACACCTTGCGCCCCCTCCCGTTTCGCCGCGTCGACGTCGAGCCATTCGGTTTGTCCGACGCCCTGCTCGATCGCCCGCCGGCTCGCTTCACGCCGGGTCATGCCGCCGCGGCCAGATCGTCGACGGGCTCGTCGACGGGTTCCCATCCGCCGGCGTCGTTGAGCAGCACCCACCCGAGGGCTGCGTGACGTAGCGGCACCTCGACGGGCCGGCGGATTCCGAGCGCGGACACTGAGAACCCCCAGACGGGTTTCACGTTGTCGCTGTGGTGCTCGACGTCGCCGTGGCATCCCGTGGTGCCGGTGCCACAGAGCACGACGCCGTTCGCTGCCCGGGCAACCCACGGTCGACCCTTCGCGCCGCCCTGCTTGCGGGCCTCACGGTGCTGCACCGACCACCCACCGAACGGTTCACCGCGACGCTCCCAGACGAGCCCCACGCCGCAGAGGGCGCAGCATCCGCGATCGCGCTCCCAGATGAGGTCGACGACCGCGTCGGGGAACTCGCCCGGCTTCACCACGTCGCCACCAGCGCCCGCGCGATCGCCGCGGTGAGCACCATCCCGACTACCACGGCGAGCAGCATCGTCGTCGCACCGCGGCGATCCCGCCGGCTGACGGCCGACCCGAGCCCGCCGAGGGTGCCGATGGTGAGCACCATCGCCGCCCACAGTAGGGCGATCATGCGGCGACCTCGCGACGCCGACGCTCGCCGGGGCGGGTGACCACCATCCACAGAACCTCGGTCATGGAAAGGATCAGCCACGGCGCGAGCGCGTTCGTGACCGCCCCGCCCCACACTGCGACGGTGGCGAGATCGGCCCCATCGAGCGAGTGCACGAGGTTGGCCGTCGACGAGAACAGCGTCAGCGCGACGATGCCGGCGAGCATCCCGCGTGTGCGGATGCCTCGTTTCGCGAGGGCTCCGCGTGCTGCGGTGAGGACGACGAGGGGCACGTCGACCATGACGGGGGTTACCCACCGCATCGGCTCGGGCAACCCCTGCCACTCGGCCACGAGGGTGAGCCCGTGCCACGAGGTGAGCACGGCCGCGAGCAGGGTCACGACGACGCCGGCGACGATGCCGCGGTGCATGCCGACGTGGTCGGGGTTGAGCGCTGCGCCGGCGCCCGTGCGGTGCTTCACCTTGCCGCTCATCGGCGACCACCCCCGCGGCGACCGCTGTCACGCTCGGCGCGCGACGACGCCTTGCGCGGCGCGCCCGGCTTGACGGGCTCGGCCAGCTGCGGCACTTCACGGCGCGGCGGGCGGGGCGTCGCGGCGGGTCGCGCCGGCGTCGACGGGCGCGGGGTGGCCGACTCAGCAGCCTGCGGGGCCGGCGTGACGGCCGCGGCGGTGGGCCGCGGTGCCGTCAGCTGCTGCCGGCGGTCGACCATCGCACGTTCGAGTTCGGGCGTGCGCTGTCCCTTCGCCTCTTCCCAGAGCGTGACGAGGGCGGCGGCGTCGGATGCCGCGGCGATCTCGCTCGCCCAGTCGCGAGCCGGCGTGCCGGCGACACGGATGCCGTCGAGAACAGCGGCGGCACGTTCGGCGTCGAGCAGCGGGGCGAGCACGTCGGCGAACACCACGAGGTAGGCGTGCCGCTCGCATTCGCCGCCGAACACGGTCATGGGGCTTGCGGTGCGGGTCGCGTTCCAGTTGGGCGTGACCTCTTCGCGAGCCTCGTACTCGGCCCACGCAATCACGACCTCGCGGGCGCTTTGGCCGGTGCGCTTAATGATGACGCGGGCGAAATCGGGGTGCGGCTGCTCGGCGGTGGGGAGGAATGCCGGCGTCCAGCTGCTCGCGCTGCCCAGCGGGTGCGTGGGCGGCACGCCGACGTGAAAGTGCGGTCCGTCGAGAGCTTCCAGCAGCCCGGATGCCTGCACGGCTGCGCGTGCGTCGTCGGTGTTCATCGCTTAGATCCCTTCGGTGCGTCAAGGCGCACGTTCCCGTACTTCGTTTCGGTGGTGGAGTGGCCGGCGGCGATCGCTGCGTCGGCCAGGGCTGCGGCCTGCACGCGCAGGTCGTGGGCGTGCGCGTCAGCGTCAGCTGCCTGCTGCGCGAGTTCCTCGTACCGCTGCCATGCGGCCTCGTCGGCGAGCTTCCATGCGGCCTCGTCGAGCACGAGCAGGTCGTCGGCGGTGCGGACGATGCCGCCGCGGGTGCCGGCCACGCGCACGGTCTGGCCGGGGTGCTTCGCGAGCCACGCGTCGATCTCGGGGCGCACTGCGGCCGCGTCGCGCTTCGCGGCCGACTCGCGGGCTTTCGCGTCGGCGTAGACGGCGATCGCCTCGTCGACGTCATCGGGCAGGTCGTCGTGCTCGGGTGCGCCGGCGTCGCGCCAGGCGATGAACGCGTCGGCCTCGGCGGCGAGTCGAGCGATGCGCGCCTCGTCGCGGGCCACCCACCGGTGCTCGGGCTCGGCCAGGGTGGGTTCGCCGTCGGCGCCCATGACCTCCCAGACGTACAGCCACCAGTCGAACCCGAGCACCCACATGCCGAACTGCATCTGGTCGTAGTGGTCGGCCGGGATCTCGTCGCTGTCCCACTGATGGTCGTGCGACTTCGCCTCGACGCCGAACAGGCCGTGCTCGTCGTCCATGCCGGTGCCGTCGGGGGTGCAGCGGTGCAGCGGGTGCTCGGGGTGGCCGAACAGCGCCGTGTTCGGGCTGACGATCGACGCGAGATAGGTCGCGTAGTGCAGTAGCTCGGCCTCGCGCACGTGGCCACGGCGGGTGTGAGAGTTGCCGCGGAACGCGCGCCCGTTCAGCTTCTCGCCGAGGATCGCACGGTGCGTCTGCCGCCCGCCCTGAGCTATGCGGTGGATCTCGGACGCGGTCACGCCGGCGTCGCGACCGTCGTGCCAGTCGTCGGGGCTCGCGCCGGCGGGCACGATGATGAGCAACGGCTGCACGGCGCGGCTCACGGGTACACCTCGCCGACGCTGTACTCGTCATACGTGCTCTTGTCGACGTACACCCATCCCGACTCGTCATCGAGCCGCAGGTCGAACCGCCACGCGGGCGGGTGCCAGTACGTCGAGGGCACGCATGCGGTCGACTTCCCCGAGGTGTGGCACGACGTCGTCGTGACGAAATACCCGGGCTCGGTGTGCTTGCCGGTGATCGTGCCGTGGCTGATCGGCGAGCAGCCGGCGACGAGCAGGACGGATGCCGCGATCAATGCGGCGAGGATCTTCGATTTCATCGTGCGTTCCTTCGGGGTCGTCGAGACTGTCGAGCGCAGGCCGAACGGCCGCGCCCTGCGGTGAGGGGGCGGTGAGCGTGGCGCGAGCGGCTACGCCGCGGCGAGGGCGTGCACGTGCGCGCGCCGTTTACCTGTGGGGCCAGGGCGGAACGTGCCGGGCACCTCGTGAATGAGGTTCATCCGGCTGAGTTCCTTGCGGGCTGAGCGCAGTCGCTGCCCGGTGTAGGTCGAGCCCCAGCGTGCTGCGGCCTCGACGAGTTCGCCGTCGGTGAGGGGGCGGGCTTCGAGGGTGAACAGGGCGAGCACTTCGCCCTGCGAGTGGCGCAGCGTGATGGACGCGGCAGCCTCGGCCGAGGTGATCGGGCCGGTATTCCGGGTGCGCTCGACCTGTCCCACGTCACACCGCCCGAACGGTCGAGCCGAGCGGGAACAGGGCGCCGGCGTCGGCGCGCTCGGCTCGACGCTCGGCGCGGTCGATGCGCTTGTCGTCGCGATCGGCGCGGGCGCGGCGCTCGTGACGCTCGGCGCGCCAGCGGGCGGCCTCGGGGCGCACGACGGGCGGGCGCCCCGGGACGGCGACCACTCGACGGGTGTCGCTCATACGCGGTGGCCGTTCGTGCGTGCGTGTGCCTGCTGCCCCACGGCCTCGACCATGCGCGCGCGAGCGAGGTCTGACACCTCGGCGTAAGCGCGCGTGGGCGACTTGCTGTTGAGCGTTTCGTGCACGTGGGCCAGGGCCATGCGGACCTGCTCACGACGCAGCGCCCGCACGTCGGCGTCGAGCGTGGCGACGGCGATGCGGTCGCGCGCCTGTTCGAGAACTTCGTCGATCGTGGGCGCGACGGGTGCGGGGCGGGGCGCCGTGCGCTGGGGCGCGACGACGGTCGCGTCGACGGGGCTCACGCGGCAGCCCCCGAGGCGAGGGCGGGGTGCGCCGTGAGCATGCGGTCGCTGCCGCGGTCGTCACTGAGGACGACGAGCGAGTCGAGCAGCAGCCCGCGGAATCGCAGGCACAGCATGCTGTCGGTGGGCGACCACGAGAGGCTGCCGGCGTCGTTCGCGTGTGCGAGGGCGACGTCGCCGAACGCCTCGCGTGCTGCGGAGACGATCTCGATCTCGCTCAGCCAACGCATGACACGCAGGAACACGGTCACGACGTCGTCCAGTTCGGGCTGCAGGATCGGGTCGATGCGGTCAGCCGAGCGCCGGCCGTCGATGAACTCGCGCCAGATGCCGAGCGCGGCGTCGAATCGGTCGCTCTCGTGCAGGCGCTTGCTCAGCGCGTCCAGCACGTCAGCTTTCGCGAGTGCTGCCGTCGTGCGAATGCGGATCTCTGCGGCCGTCCATTCGTCCATCGCCAGTTCTGCGGTCAGGGTGTCGATGTGAACCGTCATGTGTGTGCCCTTTCGTGAGCGGTTCGGGTGGGTGGTCTTAGGCGCTGCGGCGCAGCTTGGTGACGTTGCCGGCGGGCGCCGCTTGGTGCGCGCACCTCTGGCCGGCGAGGTACGCCTGCAGGCAGGACTCGGCGACGAGCCAACGACCGCCGACCTTTCGCTGCGAGCCGTGCAGTTCTCCGCTTTCGAGGCGCAGGCGGATCGTCACGATGTGCTGACGCGCGACGTCGGCACACTCGGGTGCGGTGTACTGCCGCTCGATACCGGTCATGCCGCGAGCCCGGCAGCTGCAGGCGCGGCATCCCAGCCGGCGGGCAGGAACTCGCTCACCTTGCGGCCGAGCGCGGCCGCGATACGGGCGATCTCCCAAAGATAGAAATCGGCGTCGCCGTCGAGCTTGCGACGGAGCGACGATGCCGAGATCCCGGCCTTGCGGGCGAGCCATGCGACGGAACGGTCGGCCTCGGTGCGGGCCGCTTCGACGAGCTTCGCGACCTCGATGCGGTCAGCGGTTTCGGTTGCCATGCGGCGACCATAGCACCCGAACGGGTGCTGTTGTGTAAGTCGAATAGCCGTTCACCGAAACGGAGTCAATAGCACCCAATTAGGCGCTTTTCCATCCACGCCGGTGCTATTGTGCCCGCATGGCACCTGAAACTGATCCCTATGCCGAGGCGTACACGGCCGCACTGGCGGCCGAGTTGCGCGCCGCTCGGGCGCGGCTGCAGATGAGCTTCCCCGAGATCGCGAGCGCGACGGGAATCCCCCGCAATACACTGCTGCGCTACTTCAATGGGCAGCGAGACATACCCGTTCCTACGTTCGGGAGAATCGCCCGTGCACTAAGCCTGTCGCCGGGCGATCTACTCGACGCTGTGCAGGCCCAACTCGCCGAACAGTTCTGACGGTCGCACACCGCGCGATCGCGCGGTCGAGGCGAGAACCCCCACCGTGACAATCTCAGCGCCACCACGAAGGGCGACAGTCATGCCAAACACGATGAACGCGACCGCGGCGACAAGGGTGCCAAAACCGGCGATCACGAGCGCGCCACCGGTGGTGCGCGAGAGGCGGTCGAACATGCTGCGTAGATCCTTCCAACTGCTAAACCCCCCGGTCTGCAGTGCGTCGAATGGTAGTTCATTCGAACTAACGGTTTGCAACACCCAGGGATGCAACACCTCGCCGGTACGGTCGCGCTGTGATAGCCGTGCGCGATCCCTTTACGCGCTCGATCGCGGAACAGCTGCGGACGTTCACCGAGGAGTCGCTCGTGACGCAGACCGAACTCGCGTCGCGCACGGGAATCTCGCAGTCTCAGATCTCGAAACTGCTCAGGGCCGAGCGCCACA
>NZ_CAKKMM010000217.1:0-6735 GCF_918698205.1 Microbacterium sp. Bi128
GCGTGGGACTCCACGAACACCGCCGACGGCGACGTCGCGGTCTTCACCCCGATCGACATCGACCATGTCGACCGCCTGGGTTTGACGATCGCGGAGATCGCCACCGTCAAGGCCGGGATCATCAAAGAGGGCGCGGCCGTCGTCTCTGCCGCCCAGCCCGACGCGGCGAAGCGCGCGATCCTCGCGCGCGCCGAGCAGATGAACGCCTCCGTGGCTTTCCAGGGCGAGGCCTTCGCGCTCGAGTCCCAGACCCTCGCGGTCGGCGGACAGTTGCTCACGGTCCGCGGGATCGCCGGGACCTACGCCGAGCTGTACCTGCCGCTGTACGGTGCGCACCAGGGAGCGAACGCGGCGCTGGCGATCGCCGCCGTCGAGTCGCTCATCGGGGGAGGGGCGCAGCCCCTCGCCTCCGACGTCGTCACCGACGGGCTCGGTGCGACGACCTCCCCGGGCCGCCTGCAGCTCCTCGGCACGGCGCCCACCGTGCTCGTCGACGCCGCGCACAACCCCCACGGCGCTCGTGCCCTCGTGGCCGCGCTCGACGAGGCATTCGACATCGACGAGTGGGGGGCCGTGATCGGCATCCTGTCCGGCAAGGACACCGTCGGCATCGTCTCGACGCTCACCCCCGCCGTCGCTCGCGTCTTCGCCACGGCACCGGACAGCGACCGCGCCGCCGACCCCGACGCGATCGCCGACGTCGCCGAGGCCGCCGACCTTCCCGTCACCGTGCACCCCACGCTCGAAGAGGCAGCGGACGCGGCGCGCAAGTGGGCCGCCGAGTCCGACCGTCGCGCCGTCGTCATCGCCGGCTCCGTCGTGCTGGCCGGTGAGGCGATCCGCCTCTCCGCGCTCGAGGACTGGAAGGCCGGGTGGCAGCGATGAGCCCGCGCGAGCGCCGCCCGCGCCGCACCCGCGGTGCCCTGGAGTCCCTCGGAGCGGTCGTCCTCGGCTTCGAGTCGATCGTCGTGTTCCTGGGCGGCCTCGTCGTCTACGGTCTCAAGGCCCTGCCGTGGGGGATCGAACCGTGGTGGGGCATCGTCGGCGGCGCCGTGATGGCCGTCGCGATGGTCGCGGTCTCGGGACTGCTGCGCCACCGCTGGGCGATCGTCGCCGGATGGGCGCTGCAGGTGATCCTCGCCCTCGGCGGCATCCTCGTTCCGGCACTCGCGGTCGTGGCGATCATTTTCGGTGGCATGTGGGCGTATGCGACGATCAAGGGAGCGGCACTGGACCGGCAGAACGCCCGACGTGCCGCCGACCCCGACCTCTCGAACGGAGAATGACCCATGGCCACCGAAGAGACCCTCGTCCTGGTCAAGCCCGATGGCGTCGCCCGCGGCCTGACCGGCGCGATCCTCGCCCGCATCGAGGCGAAGGGCTACGCCCTCGTCGACATCCGCCTCGTCGAGCCCGACCGTGAGCGGCTCGCCGAGCACTACGCCGAGCACGAGGGCAAGCCCTTCTACGAGCCCCTGCTGGAGTTCATGCTCTCGGGCCCGTCGGTGGCGATCCGCCTCGCCGGCAACCGCGTCATCGAGGGCTTCCGCTCCCTCGCCGGCACCACCGATCCCACGACCGCCGCCCCGGGCACGATCCGCGGCGACTTCGGCCGCGACTGGGGCCTCAAGGTTCAGCAGAACCTGGTCCACGGCAGCGACAGCCCCGAGTCGGCCGCCCGCGAACTGTCGATCTGGTTCGACTGATCCCGGATGCCACCGCGGCCGCCGTCCCCGTCAGGGGCGGCGGCCGTCGTCGTCCGCGGAGCGCTCGTCGATCGGGCGTGGGGCGATGTGTCGCGTCTCGCGGAACCACAGTCCGGCACCGACGAGCGGCACGAACAGGATCATCAGCGTCCAGCCGACGTACTGCGCGGTGGCGAGGCGACGGGAGCGTCCGAAGAGGGATGCCAGCGCCCCGACCGTCAGCAGGAACGAGCACGCGGCGACACCGGCGAAGACGACGCCCAGGGGCACGGGCATGAGCGGGTTCGGCACGTCCATGACCCGACCCTACGCACGCTCGGCGGTGGATGCCGTCGAGGACCGGCCTCAGAGCTGGGAGAGCACGTCCAAGCGCAGCTGGGCGAGCACCGCGACGACGACATAGCCCCCGAGGGCCATGAGCGGGACCCACGGCATGAGGGCGGCCGCGGCATCCCGAATCTTCGCGCTGACCGGGACGATGCCCTCGCGCAACAGGTGGAGCGTGACGGCGAAGAACGTGGGGATCACCACGGACCACGTCACCATGCACCACGGGCAGAGCGTCCCGAGCACGAAGATGCTCTGCGAGATCAGCCAGATGACGAAGCTCATCGCCCCGGCGATGCCGAGCCAGAACAGGATCCAGAACCAGCGGGCGAAGCGAGCCCCCGCGAGGATCGCGACCCCGACCACGATCGGGGCGATCCAGGCGGCGAGGCCGATGATCGGGTTCGGGAACCCGAAGACGCTGCCCTGCCACGACTGCAGGTTCGCGCTGCACTGCACCAGCACGCTGAAGTCGCACGAGGCGGCGGCGCCGCCGTCCATCAGCTGGTGGAAGCGCTCCATCGTCAGCGAGAAGGCCGCCCACCACCCCACGACTCCCGCGATGATGAGCCAGACCGCCAGGACGGTCGGACGGCGGGGCGTGACGGTTTCGCTCATGCGGCTGATTCTTCCACTGCCGGACGGTGGCAACACTGCGCGATCCTTCGCCGTCGAGACGCTGCTGCGCTTCCGCCGCCGCGATAAACGCTTTCTGTACTGAGACACGCTGTCTCCGGGCGTTTCTCAGCACGGATGGCGTTCCTCGGGGATGGCCACGCGCGTGGGCGGTGACCGAATCGGGCCGACCGTGCGATAATGGAGCTTCGATGAGCCGCGGCCGCGCCGCAGGAGCATCACCAGAAGACTTCGGGCGATGACCGCCCTTCGCAGTACGAGCCGCAGGCCGGCTGCAGACCGAGTGAGTTCGCGGCCCCGCCGGGTGCGGCGCCGCACGAGATTTCGCCGGGCGACGCGCGGTGTCGCCCGCCAGGGAGTACGTCCGATATGGCCGACGCAACCGACGATCAGACCCCCGCCGAGACCCCGGCGACCGATACGCCTCCCACCGAGGCGGCGCACGACGAGACCTCCACCGCCGGCCACGCCGCGGCCGAAGAGGCCGCTCCCGTCGAGGACGCCGACGACGAGGCGGCCGTGGATGCCGCCGAGGCTGCGGCCGATACGGACTCCGGCGCCCCCGCGGTGCTCGAGACTGGCGCGGCAGAGCCCGAGGCGCAGCCCGCCGACGGCGACGTCGTGGCAGCGGAGGAGACCGCGCCGGCGGAGGAGTCCGCAGCGGCCGAATCGCAGCCCGAGGCGGCTGTCGAGCCCGAGTCGCCGGTCGAGCCCGAGGCCCCGGCATCCGACGCTCCCGTCGAGCCCGAGGCCCCGGCATCCGACGCTCCGGCCGCGCCCGCCACGCCGGGGATCCCGACCGCGGTGTCGCTGGGGCTGCTGCCGGAGGTCTTCGTGTCGGCCGTTTCGACGCAGCTGCACTTCTACGCTCCCGAGCTTCCGGCAGCGCCCGTGCGCGACGACGTCGACGAGGTCGAGGACGAGGCTCCGAACGATCGGGTCTCCTCGAACGCGCGCCGTCGCAACCGTCGCCGCGGGGGAGCGGCGGCGAACGGGTCCGACGAGCAGATCGAGGCCCCGGCCGCCCCCGTGCGCCAGCGCGCGGTCGAGCTCATCACCGAGCCGCAGCGCATCAAGGGCTCCACGCGTCTCGAGGCCAAGAAGCAGCGTCGCCGCGACGGCCGCGAGGCCGGTCGCCGTCGCCCGGTCGTGACCGAGGCCGAGTTCCTGGCCCGCCGCGAGGCCGTCGACCGCGTCATGGTCGTGCGGTCCAAGGCCGGTCGCATCCAGATCGCCGTCCTCGAGGACAACGTGCTCGTCGAGCACTACGTCGCCCGCAACCAGGACGCCTCGCTCATCGGCAACGTGTACCTGGGCCGCGTGCAGAACGTCCTGCCGAGCATGGAGGCGGCGTTCGTCGACATCGGTCGTGGACGCAACGCCGTGCTGTACTCCGGCGAGGTCGACTGGGACGGCGTCGAGACCGGCAACCAGCCGCGCCGCATCGAGCTGGCGCTGAAGTCCGGGGACCGCGTTCTCGTGCAGGTCACGAAGGACCCCGTGGGTCACAAGGGCGCGCGCCTGACGAGCCAGATCTCGCTGCCCGGCCGCTACCTCGTGTACGTGCCCGGCGGTGCCATGAACGGCATCTCCCGCAAACTCCCCGACACCGAGCGCGCGCGTCTGAAGAAGATCCTCAAAGAGGTCCTGCCCGAGTCCTCCGGCGTGATCGTGCGCACCGCGGCCGAGGGTGCGACAGAAGACCAGCTCACGCGCGACGTGCAGCGCCTCACGGCCCAGTGGGAGCACATCAGCACCCAGGTCAAGACCATCCAGGCCCCGGCGCTGTTGCACTCCGAGCCCGACCTGCTGGTCAAGATCGTCCGCGACGTCTTCAACGAGGACTTCACGCGCATGCTCATCCAGGGCGACGAGGCGCTGTCGACGATCTCCACCTACCTGCAGGGTGTCGCGCCCGACCTGCTCGAGCGCGTCGAGAAGTACGACGGCGACCAGGACCCGTTCGATGCGTTCCGCGTGACGGAGCAGATCGAGAAGGCCCTGGACCGCAAGGTGTGGCTCCCGTCCGGCGGTTCGCTGGTCATCGACCGCACCGAGGCGATGACCGTCGTCGACGTCAACACCGGCAAGTTCGTCGGCTCCGGCGGCAACCTCGAAGAGACCGTCACCAAGAACAACCTCGAGGCCGCGGAAGAGATCGTCCGTCAGCTGCGGCTGCGCGACATCGGCGGCATCATCGTCGTCGACTTCATCGACATGGTGCTGGAGTCCAACCGCGATCTCGTGCTGCGTCGCCTGATCGAGTGCCTGAGCCGTGACCGGACGAAGCACCAGGTCGCCGAGGTCACCTCGCTCGGGCTCGTGCAGATGACCCGCAAGAAGCTGGGTCTGGGTCTGCTCGAGACCTTCAGCGAGGCGTGCGAGGTCTGCGCGGGTCGCGGCGTCGTCGTGCACCACGATCCCGTCGTCAAGCACCGTTCGGCCTCCACCGGCAACGGCAACGGCGGATCCACCGGCAACGGCAACGGCAACAACCGTCGCAGCCGTGGTGGCAACGGCCCGTCCGCCGGGAACGGCGCGGGTAGCGGCACCGCCCCCGCGAACGGTGGACAGGCCGCCCCGACCGGCGGCACGCACGTCATCACCGAGGGCGTCAAGTCCGCACTCGCCCAGATCGCGGCATCCACGATCCACCCCACGGTCGACGACCCGGCCGTGGTCGAGGCGGCCGTCGTCGCCTCGGTCGAGGCGGTCATGGATGCCAAGGTCGAGGCGCCCGTGCGTGAGAAGCGCCCGCGCAAGAAGCGCGAGCCGAAGGCAGCGCGCACCGAGAAGGACGCGCTGCTCGAGTCGGTGCTCGAGGCGCTGCCCGAACCCAAGGCACCGGGTCAGGGCCGCTCACGCCGCCGCGTGACGACCGCCGCGCTCACCGGCACCCCGGTGAACGCCCAACCCTCCGACGGTTCCTGACCCTCGAGACCCCCCAACCCCCCGCGCGTGAGGGGTCAAGATCTGTCGCTTCAGACGCGGTCAGGCGACAGTTCTTGACCCCTCACGCCTCCGCGCGGCGCTCGCGGGCGGTGATCCGCAGGCCGGACGCGCGCAGGCGGCGGACGAGTTCACGTCCCCCGACGTGCTCGGCGCCCGCGGCGACGAGGTCGGCGTGGCGCTCATCGGGCACGTCGTAGTGGTCCAGATCGAATGCGCGGCGGGGGATCCCCGCGGCGGCGGCGAAGGCGTGCAGCTCGTCGATGCTGGCGTCGCTCACGAGGTGCGCCCAGAGCCGCCCGTGCGCAGGCCACTGCGGGTCGTCGATGAGAATCGCCACTCCGTGATCCTACGGCCGACACGCAGCCCCGATGCTTTTGCCGGATGCCGCCGGGTGAGCTAAACTCGTCCTTTGGTGCGTCGTGTCCGCGCGTTGGCGCGAGACCCCGCAGGCTTCGGCCGGCAGATCGCACCGAGACTCAGGGCGTGAAGCCCTCCCGACGTCATCAGACAAACCGGAGCCGTGCGCTCCCGAACGAAACAGGTGTGAAGTGGTTTACGCAGTTGTGCGCGCCGGCGGCCGCCAGGAGAAGGTCCAGGTCGGCACGATCGTCGTGCTCGACCGCCAGAAGGCGAAGATCGGCGAGAGCATCCAGCTGCCCGCCGTCCTGTTCGTCGACGGCGACGCGGTCACGACCGACGCCGACAAGCTCGCGAAGGTCTCGGTCACGGCCGAGGTGCTCGGCGAGGAGCGCGGTCCGAAGATCGTGATCCAGAAGTTCAAGAACAAGACCGGCTACAAGAAGCGCCAGGGCCACCGTCAGGACCTCACGCGCGTCAAGATCACCGGCATCAAGTAAGAGCCAGGAGACGCAGAGATGGCACACAAAAAGGGCGCAAGCTCCACCCGTAACGGTCGTGACTCCAACGCACAGCGCCTCGGCGTGAAGCGCTTCGGCGGCCAGGTCGTCCTCGCCGGCGAGATCATCGTGCGCCAGCGTGGCACGCACTTCCACCCCGGCGCCAACGTCGGCCGCGGTGGCGACGACACGCTGTTCGCCCTGGCCCCCGGCTCGGTCCAGTTCGGCCAGAAGGGCGGCCGCAAGGTCGTCAACAT
>NZ_CAKKMM010000218.1:0-6724 GCF_918698205.1 Microbacterium sp. Bi128
CCGTCATCCTCATCGACGCCGACTTGCGGCGGCCGGTGCTGGGGGCGACGTTCGGCTTCTCCGACGACGTCGGTCTGTCCGACGTCCTCGCCGGCCGCGCCCAGATCGAGCAGGTGGCGCACCAGGTCGACGAGCACGGGCGTCTCTTCGTCGTGGCGGCCGGGCGCACTCCGCCCAACCCGAGCGAGATGGTCGGTTCGCAGCGGATGCAGCAGCTCGCGCGGAAGCTCGCCGACGACCTCGTCGTGATCATCGACTCCCCGCCGACCCTCGCCGTGGCCGACGCGGCCGTCATCGCGAGCTGGGCCGACGGCGCGGTGCTCGTCGTCACTGCCAGACGGACGACCGACGACATGCTCGCCCGCGCGGTCGAGAACCTCGCCAAGACCCGCGGACGACTCCTGGGTGTCGTGCTGAACCGCGTTCCGCTGCGGGGTGCCGACTCGAGCTACTACGGGTCGCAGTACGGCGGCTATTACGGCTACGGCGCGCCCAGCACCCGAGGCGGGAAGCCGTGGTGGCGGCGTCCGTGGAGACGTGGCTCCGGGGCTGAGGTCGAACCCGATGACGTCGTGCCCGGGCCGCGTCGACGGCCGTCCGAGCTGCCGCCGTCCAACGTCAGCGGCTTGCGCACGCTCTCGCAGCGGCGGAAGGCGTCTTCCCTCGCGGGTGATCCCGCTGGTGAACCAAACGAGCCCAGCACGCCCGTTCCGGGCGACGACGCGCGCACGTCCCGCCGCCGCCCGCGCGGCTGACGGACACCGAACGACGAAGGCGCCGGTCCCCTCGGGAACCGGCGCCTTCGTCGTTCGGAATCAGTGGGCGGTCGCGCCCGGAGCGACGACCGCCTTGACGGTGCGGAACAGGATCACGATGTCGCCCACGAGCGACCAGTTCTCGACGTAGAAGAGGTCGAGGCGGATGGCATCCTCCCACGACAGGGTCGAGCGACCGCTGACCTGCCACAGACCGCTCATGCCCGGGCGCACGATGAGGCGCCGACGGGCGTCGTCGTCGTAGAACGCGACCTCCGCGTCGCGCTGGGGGCGCGGGCCGACCAAGCTCATCTGACCGAGCAGCACATTGAAGAGCTGGGGGAGCTCGTCCAGCGAATACGTGCGCAGAATCCGGCCGATGGGGGTGATGCGGGGGTCGTTCTCGACCTTGAACAGCGGCGCGCCGTCCCGTCCCTGCTGCGCGAGCAACTCCGATAGGCGGGCATCGGCGCCGTCCACCATCGACCGGAACTTGAACATGCCGAAGCGGACCCCGCCCTGGCCGACGCGTTCCTGGCGGTACAGGATCGGACCCGGGCCCGACAGACGCACCAGGGCGGCGAGGACGAGGAGGACCGGGCTGAGAGCGATCAGCAGGAGCCCGGATCCGGCGATGTCGAAGGCTCGCTTCAGCACCCTTTGGCGGGTGGAGTACTGCGGCGTCTCGACGTGGACGAGGGGGAGTCCCGCGACGGGTCGCGTGTGGATGCGCGGACCGGCGACGTCCGTGAGGTTCACCGCGACGATCAGGTGCTCCCGCCCGGGCTCCAGGCCCCATCCGATCCGTCGGATGTCGTGCGCGTCGAGGTGGCTTCCCCCGGTGACGAGGACGCTGTCGGCGTCGAGCTCCCCGAGCCGGCTCCGCAGCAGGCGGGCGTGCCCATCTGTCCAGCCCTGGACGTGGTCCGCATCGAGCGGATGAAGTCCCACGATCGTCAGCCCGACTCCGGGTTGGCGCGCGATCTCCCCGGCCACGCGGGCGTTCTCGTCGGCGCTGCCGACGAGAACCACGCGTGCCGACATGGCGCCCTTGCGGCGTCGGGCGACGAGCCAGGACCGGCAGGCGCTGCGCGCGGCCAGCAACGTCACGGTCCCCGCCGGCAGGCTCAGCAGGAAGTACCCGCGCGAGAGGTCGATCCCGCTGAGATAGGCCACCATCGCGACGAGGCCGAAGAGTTGGACGGACGCGGCCAGGACGAGTCGATGTTCGGCGACGCCGTGGCCGATGACGCGTGGCAGTCGAGTGCCCCACAGCGTCAGCGCGAGCAGCCACGCGAGGCTGAGCAGGGCCGACACCGTCGTGTAATCGATCGGGACGGCGCTGACGCCGGTGGGCAGCGGGCCGAGCCAGAGCACTTGCGTGCCGAAGACGGCGGCGACCACCACCACGGCGTCGACGACCGTGAGCAACGCGGCGTAGTGGGCCTGCCAGGTTCTTCTTCTTACGGGGCGCGCCCGGGTGAAGGTCTTGGCTAGGGCTGGTGAACTGAGTGAGGAGGTGGCGAGATCCATGGGTACTCCGCTGATCGGGCTCAGTGGCCGGAGATGATGCGCCTCTGGGCTGGAACAGGAGGCGCGGGGTCCGGGCACTCTGCCACTCGGTGAGCGGGGGGAGCATGGATGCCGGTAGGACGACGGAAGGGTGAACGCTGTCGGCGGCTCGATTGCGGCGGCGCGTCCTCGCTCCTTCGCGGCGGCGGCGGGCGCCGCCGCCCGGGGGATCGCCTCGACATTCACCTCGCCGGTATCGCTCGTCACCCTCCTCGTTCGGGCGCCGTTGTTCTCGCGTGTCGAAGGTGAGGCATGCATACATGTTCATGTGGGCGTATGCGGACGGACAAGCTGGATGCATGACCGACGTGCCCGATCCCTGGACCGAGTTCGCCCGCGATTTCGGCGCCAGCCTTCGCCATGCGCGGGCCGAGAAAGGCCTCTCTCAGGAGCACGTCGCTCACGCGGCGGGGCTGGCGACGTTCACCTATCGCAAGCTGGAGCGCGGCGAATCCAACCCCGGGACCCCCGCGAACCCGCGTCTGCGCACGATCGTATGTCTGGCCGAGGTGCTGGACATCTCTCTCACCGAGCTCTTGCCTCCGCCGCCGGAGGGGGTCGCCCCCGGGCGCTGACGGCGGTGTCGGAGGCTCGTGCTTCACTTCCTCCGTGCCCACCGACGATCGGGTCGTCCGCGCGGACGACCCGGAGAAAGAGGTGTCCGGCATGAGTGAGTTCGACGTCCGCCCCCCTCGCCGCGCTCGGCGTTGCGGTTTCGCGTGGTGCACGACTCGGCACGGCGAGACGGCGCATCCCGATGACGAGGCGCATCGCAGTGACGGCGTGGCCTTCTCTGCGCGTGTTCGTGCCGTCGACGAGAGGGGCCCGGGAGTCGACGCCGAAGTGGAAGTGGGTCTGCTGCGGCGCGTGACCGACCAAGACACCTGGCTCGTGATCGAGGCCGCCAGCGGCACCGGTCTGGCGCTGACCCTCGAGGGGGCACGCGAGCTGCGTCGCGTGCTCGACGGCGATCCGCAGGTCCGGGCGGCGCTGTCGTCGTGACGCGCGGACGAGGTCTCGACCTCGTTGCGTTTCACCCGGGGTCGCCCGGGGGACGTCGCTCGCGGGAGTGTCCGGTGGCGTCCGGGCGGGCGATGGACTGGACCGGTCGGCGTCTTCCCCCGAGCGAAGTGAGGCCTCCGTGATCGCATCCCCGACGTCGGCGTGCGTCTTGGTCGTCTGCACCGCGAATGCCATTCGATCGCCGTTCGTGGAGCACCTGTTGCGGGCCCGTCTGGAACCGATCGGCGTCCCCCGACTGGACATCGGCAGCGCGGGCTCGGCAGCGCGACCGGGACGGCCGGCCGAAGCGCGCGTCGTCGACATCGCCCGCGCGCACGGACTCGATCTCGGGGAGCACCGCACGCGCCGACTCGGCGAGTCGATGCTGCAGCCCGGAACCACCGTGCTGTGCGCGGCTGCAATTCACCGACGCGTCGTCCTGGACATGCGCCCCGATCTGCTGGATTCGACCTTCACCGTGCGCGAGTTCGCCCGGCTCCTCCAAGTCGATGACGGGCAGGGGAGTCAGGCGGACGACTGGCTCTCTCTCGTGCGGTGGGCGGCGCGGCGCCGCACACGCGTGCGCCCCGGCACTCCGGCCGACGACGATCTCGTCGACCCGATCGGGCGGGAGCCGGCCGTCTGGACGGAGTTCGAACGTCACGCGGTCGCCGCCGTCGATGCGATCGCTCGTCGCATCGCCGCGCTGCCGGTCATCGGGACGGGCGTGACGCCCCCCACCACGGTTCCCCGCACTCGGCGAGAGATGCGGGCGCGATCGGCGGCCGGTGCCGTGCCGCGGTGAACGTGGGGCTCACGCCCGATGTCGCGGGCCCCGACGGTGGAGCGAGCGCCTGGGTGCGATCATGACGGTGCCGCTCGCTCTGACAACGGTGTCGGCCTCGACGCCGAGGACGCGGGGCCCGTGCTCGCGGTGGTCCGGCGACGTTCGCGCTCCGACTCTCGGACGCGGCACTCAGAGGGTGGCGGCTCCGCTCAGCTCCGCGGGGGCGGGAGCGTCCAGGGCATGGCCCTCTTCGCTATCTGCGCGGGCGATGATCCGGCCGAGGCCGATCCCGGCCGCGAGAGCGGCAAGGATCCAGGTGAGGATGCCGACAGCGATGGCGGCGGCGACGAAGACCATGGGACTTCTCCTTTGGAGTCCGGTGGTGCACAACGGGTAGCTGGTCGTCACTGTAGCGCCCTCCCGCTCCCGGTAGGGATACTGACGCGCGCAGAACGGATGTGGTAGTCAGCGTCGACGGCTGAATGTGCGTCGGACGACGCGGAGCAGCCCGAGGAAACCGAACAGGCCGATCACCGCGCCCAGGACCGAGAACAGGGTGACCGACCCACCCAACACCGGGCCGCCGCCCGCGACGATGAGGACGACGGCGATCACGACCGCGGCGATCGAGACCAGCGTCGAGGCGATCTCGGAGGTGATCCGGGTCAGGATGCCGCTGGTGTCGGTGCCGTCGTCGGACCGCAAGGTGATGCCGATGGACCCCCGTTCGATGCCGGTGAGGAGCGCCTCGAGACGCTGCGGCATCCGTTGCATCCGAGCGAGCGAGATCACCGCGGCGGCTTGGAGATCGGTCGCGGTGCGCGTGAGCGAGAGCGTCCGCCGCAACAGGCTCGGCATGAGCGGGAGGGCACGACCGACCATGTCGAAGTCCTCGACGATCACGCGCAAGCATCCTTCCAGGGTGGCGAAGCTGCGCAGAGCCGAGGCCAGTTCCCCGGGGAGGGCGATCCGGTGCTGGCGGATGACGTCGACAATGCGGGTGAAGATCGATCCCTGGCCGCCGCTGCGCAGATTCTCTGCCGTGAGGACGACCCCGACGTCGTGGCGGAAGGCGTTGAGGTCCACGTCGTCGGGCGCGGCGACGATCAGGAGGAGCGCATCGGTCGCCGCCACGTCGTTCTCGCTGAGCGCTGCCAGCAGGAACGCCGTCATGTGCTGTCGCGTGCTGCGTTCGATGATACCGACCGCGCCGAAGTCGATCAGGCCCAGGGTTCCGTCGCGCTTGAGCAGCACGTTGCCCGGGTGGAGGTCGGCGTGGAAGACGCCGTACACGAGGATCTGCTCGATGACGGTCGTCATCAGCGCCTCCGCCAGCCGGTCGCGTTCCTCTGCCGACAGTGCCGCCAGCCGGTCGACGGCGTCGCCGAGAGCCACGCCGTCGACGAGTTCCATCGTCAGGACGCGGGGGCTCGAGGCCTCGGGGAATGCGGCGGGCACGGTCACGACTCCGCGGCGCGCGGGCTCAGCGGAATCGATCCGGTCGATCGTGGCTCGGATCATCTCGGTGTTGCGCGCTTCGACGCGGTAGTCCAGCTCTTCCAGGAGCGTCGTCGTGAACCCGCGGGCGACCGATTCGATGCGCAGGTCGCGACCGACCCGGGTGCGCGCCTCCGCGCGGTGGGCGAGACGACCGATGATGTCGGCGTCCGCCTCCACTTGCGCCCGTGCAACGGGGCGTTGCACCTTGACCACGACGCGGCTGCCGTCGCGGAGCACCGCCCGGTGCACCTGTGCCACCGAAGCCGCGGCGAGCGGGATCGGGTCGACCTCGGTGAACACCTCGTCGACGGGGCGCCCCAGGTCGGTCTCGATGACCTCGCGGATGGTCTCCCACGGGAGCGTCGTGGCGCTCGTCTGCAGGGAGGCGAGCGCGCTCAGGTAGGGCTCGGGGATGAGGTCCCGGCGCGTGGAGAGCACCTGGCCGAGCTTGACGAAGCTCACGCCGGCGTCGTTGATGGTCGCGACGATCGCGCGCGCGCGTTCTTCTGAGGTGCTCAGTTCGCGTTCGACGCGCGTGTGACCGCCGTGGAAGAGCCATCCCACCCCGTGCCGCGACGCGATGGTCAAGATCTGGATGTACCGACGCGTGCGCTTGCGCCGACGCAGGGCCGCGCGGATCACGTCGATTGGATTCGGCAGCGGCCGGGTCGGGAAGATCGCCTCGCTGGCCACGAGTGCCGCGACCCCGATGGCGAAGACCCAGCTGATCGACAGCGCGATGAGCCCGAGCCAGAGCCAGATGTCCTCGTCCCGCGTGGGAACCGCCGACGTGGGCAGCCCGGTCTGCCTGAGCACCCACCCGGCGAAAGGGACTCCGACGAAGAACACGAGCAGGCCGACGACGATGCTCCGCGGCCACCCGACCGGCGTGCCGAGGACCTGCCGAGCGATGAAGCCCACGAGGACCGCGCAGACCACGGCGACGACGGTGATGAGCAGGGTGACGAGCACGGGGTCAGCGTAGCCGTCGATCACGCGATCCGGACGAGACCGCATCCCGGGCACGTCCAGACGTCGGCCGAGCGCTGCCGACGTGGCTCCATGGTGTGCAGGCAACGGGGGCAATGCGGAGCGAACCCAACGGCGA
>NZ_CAKKMM010000219.1:0-6694 GCF_918698205.1 Microbacterium sp. Bi128
ACCGCCAGCAGTCGGACGGGAGCCAGCAGGCGATACCGCTGTGACATGCCCATGTGATTTCTCCTCTTTGAGTTCTGTGCTGCACCGGAACCCGTCGGGAACCGATTCCAGATCACCGTAAGCGACAACAACCCCCAGCGCAATACAGTTTGGTCACGACTCAATAACTGGCGGATTTGTGGGCAAATTCCGCGCGGAGACGTGAAGGAACCGGTTCCAGATCCTGAGATTGTCGGATACTCTTCATGACGTCGACACCGACGTCGAAGACCCTTCGAGGAAGACGGCTCATGAGCGGAATCGCCGATGTGGCACGCCTGGCAGGCGTGTCGAAGTCGACGGCGAGCAGGGCGCTGACCGGCGGCGGATACGTCTCCGACGACACCCGTCGACGCGTCACGGACGCCGCGGCATCCCTGGGCTACGTCCCGTCCACGAGTGCCGTGAGCCTGGCGACGGGACGCACGCGCACGGTCGCGCTGATCGTGCCCAAGGTCAACCGGTGGTACTTCGGAGCGATCATCGAGGGCGTCGAGCGCTCGCTCATCTCGCAGGGCTACGACGTCACCCTGTACGTCGCCGAGCCCGGGTCGCGCGATCGCGAGAGCCTGTACGCGACCTACCTCGCCCGCAAGAGGTTCGACGGGATCATCGCCGTCGCCCTCGAACCCGGCGACACCGATCTGGAACGCCTCCTCGCGATCGACAAGCCGACCGTGTGCATCGGCAATCCCCTGCAGGGCATCCCGACCCTCGGCCTGGACAACATCGGGATCACGCGCATCACGACGCAGCACCTCATCGCGCTGGGTCACACCGACATCGCGTTCGTCGGCAGCACGCCCCCGACCGACGCGCCGGCGCGCGACGTCGACGAGCGCTCGATCGGCTACCGCAACGCGATGAACGACAGTGGGCTCGCGGTGCGCATCCGCAACGTCCCTTCGACGCTGACGATCACCGACGCCTACGCCGCGGCGGCATCCTTCCTCGCCGACGCCGCCTCGCGCCCCACCGGGGTGGTAGCGGCGTGCGACGAGGTGGCCGTCGGGGTGATCATCGCGGCCCGCCGGATGGGCATCTCGGTCCCCACCGAGCTGAGCGTCGTGGGCATCGACGGCCACGACTACGCCGAGATGTTCGCCTTGACGACCGTCGAGCAGTACCCGGAGGCCCAGGGGGTCGAGGCCACCCGCCTGCTGTTGTCGATGCTCGAGGGCGCGCAGCCCCCGCAGCGGTCGCTCGCGGCCACCCGCTTGGTCGTGCGGGCCTCGACCGCTCCCCCGCGCGCGGTGTGAGACGAACGGGACCCCGGATACCAGGCATCCGGGGTCCCGTCTCGTTTCGGCTCAGTCGGTCTGACGCACCGACCGGCGTCGCACGATCACGCCGATCCCGAGGAGCGCCAGGGCGGCGAGGACGCCGGCCCCCATCCATGCGGTGTCGGAACCCGTGACGGCCAGCGCTCCGCCGGACGGCGACGATTCACCCGTCCCCGAATCGACCTCGCCGGGGGCGGTCGCCCGCAGCGGGACCGTCACCGTCGTGCCGGTCGGTTGAGCGACGAGCTGCAGCTCGAGGGCGTCGGGCGCGTCCGCGGGGACGTTCAACGCGAGGGTCGCGGCACCGCCGACGACCGGCACCTCGACCGCGGCGGCGCCGCCCAGCGACGCCGTGACCGACGTATGCGCCGGAGCACCGAGCGAGGTCAGGTCGAGGTTCGAGACGGTCAGCGACAGGTCGCCGCCACGCTCGACCCCGGCCGGCACGCCCGAGACCTGCACCGCGCGAGCGGTGAAGTCAGGGGTCAATCCCGGATTGGCTCGCAGATACGCGATCCAGCCGTCACGGTCGACGAGACCGGAATCCCGGGTGTCGGCACCGTCCCGGAAGACCGAGAAGCTGTCGCCGCCGCCGAGGAGGAAGCTGAACGAGCCCACGCGGTACTCCTGCGCCGGGTCAACGGACACACCGTCGATCCAGATGCCCGAGACACGCTCGCCCGCCGGGCGGGACGCGTCGTAGGTGTAGCGGACGTTCTCGGATACCCCGAGCGCGAGGTTCGCGGTGCGTCCCGCTGCGTCGCCCCACTGCTGCTCGAGCATGACGCGCAGCTGGTCTCCCGTGAGGGTCGTCGTCCACAGGTTGTTGACGAACGGCAACACCGCATTGGCCTCCGCAAGCGTGATGACACCGTCGCCATCGAAGAGCAGCTCCGCCCGCAGCCCGCCGGGATTGACCACGGCGAGGTCCGCGCCGCCGCGAAGCGGGTCGGCGAGAGTGGACAGCAACGCGTCGGCCACGAGCCCCCCGAGCGCCGACGGCTTCGAGCGATCGTCCCGCTTCCCCCCGGTGTAGACGCCGTCGATGTACGACCCCTCCGTGAACGCGGTGGTGATGTCGGCAGCGACCGACCCGACGGGCTCGCGGCCGACGACATCGGCCTCAGCCCGCGCCGCAGCGACGATCTCGTTCACCTCGGCGACGCGCGGGTAGGTCGCGATGAGACGCGCGTCGAGCGCGGCACCCGTCTCGGGCGCAACCTCCTTCAGCCGCGGAACGTTGCGAGCGGTGTAGTCCACCACGTCGCCGCCCTCGTCCACGGTGAGCACGATCTGACCGATGTTCTCGCCGTAGCTCCCCGTCTGAATGATCGGGCGCGTGCCCTCACGTCCCGGGATCGGCGCGTCCCACGCGTACAGGGCGTGCGTGTGGCCGGTGAAGATGGCGTCCACCGCCGGGTCGGTGTCGTTGACGATCGCCGCGAACGCGCCGCCCTCCGCCAGAGCCTGGTCCAGTGTCGCGGTCGGACCACCCAGCTCCGTCCCCTCGTGGTACTCGGCCACGATGACGTCGACCTGGTCGTCGATCTCCGCGACAACGCGGTTCACCTCGGCGACCGGGTCCCGGAACTCCACGCCCTCGATGCCGCCGGGCGACACGAGCGTGTCCGTCGTCTCCGTCACGGCACCGATGACACCGACGCGCACACCGTCGACCTCGAACGTCGCGTAGCCGGGAAGGAGCGGCTGACCGTTCTTGTAGACGTTCGCCGCGAGGTAGGGGAAGTCGGCGAGGTCGGACACGCGACCGGTGAGGTCGTCGGCGCCCTGGTCGAACTCGTGGTTGCCGGTGGCCGAGGCCGCCAGCTCCAGCGCGTTCAACACCTCGATGGTCGGGCGGTCGCCGAACAGCGACGACGCGAACAGTGACGCGCCGATGTTGTCGCCGTTGGAGAGGAACAGCGAGTTGTCGTCGCCGTACTCGGCGCGCAGCTGCTCGACCGTGCCGGCGAATTTCACCGTGTTGGCATCGATGCGGCCGTGGAAGTCGTTGATGCCGAGAAGGTTGACCTCGGTCGTCGACGACAGGTCCAGACCCACGATGACGGGGTCGTGGTCGCTGGACCGGTAGGGCGAGGTGTCGTAGAAGTTCAGCGCGTTGTAGTTGTACCGGCTGTACTCGAGGGCGAGCGCCTCGACCGCGTTGATGTTCCAGATATCGGTGCCGGTGACCAGCTCGCGCGCCGAGGGCGACGCCAGCACGTGATCGAGGGATCCCGACTGTCCGCTGAACGAGTACGAGTACTTGCCCGTCCCCGCCTCGAGCGGCTCGAAGCCGAACTCGCGGAGCTTCTCGATCGGGTCTTCCTTCGTGTAGGCGTTGAAGTCGCCGAGGAGGAACACGTCGTCGGTGCCGACCGCGGTCGACCGCTCTTTCGCGAAGTTCCCGAGGGCCTCCGCCTGACGCACGCGGTCGCCGTTGAAGGCGCCCTGGATGCCGTTGGCGTTGTCGCCCGTCGCCTTCGGGTCGCTGTCACCCTTCGACTTGAAGTGGTTCACGATCGCGAGGATGGTGGCATCCGCGTCGTCTACCGGGGCGAAGGCCTGCGCGAGGGGCTGACGGGCGTTGGCGAACGCAGGGTCGTCGAGGATGACGCTGTCACCGACCGGCTCCACCACGGCCTTCTTGTAGATGAAGGCGGTGCGGATGACGTCCTCGGAGGCCGGCAGCACCGCAGGCGAGGGCACGAATGCCCACTGCTCCGAACCGAGGGCCGCGTTGAGCGCCGCGACCAGCGTGGACAGTGCCTCATCGCGGTCCTTGCCGAACTGTGCGGAGTTCTCGATCTCCTCGAGCGAGACGACGTCGGCTCCGAGCCCGTTGACGGCCGCGACGATCTTCGCCTGCTGACGCTCGAGGTTCTCCGCGTTCGCCGCCCCGCGCGGGCCGTTGTCAGGGCACCGGTTCGCCGTGATCGGGTTGCCCGCACGGTCGTCGTACGTTGATGTGCAGCCAACACTCTCAGCCGTGGTCGTGAAGTAGTTCAGCACGTTGAAGCTCGAGATCTTCAGGTTGCCGCCGACGGGCGCCGGAGCCTCTGTGCGGGTGTTCTCGAAGGTCGCCGGCTGGACGGCATCCGCGTTGTCCACCGTCAGCTGCTGCGTGGGCTGGAACTTCCAGGAGTTATTGCGGAAGTCGAGGATGACGGGCGTCTCGAACGACACCGCCGCACCGACCCGCACGGGATCGGTCAGCGAGACGTAGGGCAGGGGGACGTCCTTCGCGGTCCTGAGGAAGTCCAGCGACGCCCCGTCGTCGAGCACCACGGCACGGGCGTTGTTGTCGGCCACGGCCGCGACATACCCCGGAGTGTCCGGGCGAGCGACGTCGGTCGGGGTACGCAGCGGCGTCGTGCCCGCGGCCAGCCCCACCTCGGCATACTGGTTGGTCGTGTACGTGTTGGTGACGGTGAAGTCGCCGCGCGGCGCGAGGAGCATGCCCTCGAAAGGCTCGCGCTTCTCGTCGGTCTGAGGCCAGACGATCACGGCGGGCTCGACGGGGGCGGCCCCATCGGTCAGAACCCGCACTCCGTCCGCACTCGCGGTGAGCTGGGTCTGACCGTAGTATTCGGCGGCCGTTCCGGTGACCTCGACGTGCGCGCCGATCTCCACCTTCGCCGTGGCCGCTGCGCCCCAGACGAAGATCGCGTCCGACGCGGTGTGGGCCGCCGGGTCGATCTCGCCGCCCGTGCCGGGCGTCTGGAGGAAGAAGCCGTTGTAGCCCCCGGTCGGGTAGGCGGCAGTAACGACACCGCGCGTCGTGACCGTGGTGCCGGCGAGCGGCGTGGTGGCGCCGGAGCCCTGGATGTCGCGAATCGGCACGACCGCGCCGGGGATCGTGGGCTCATCGGTCGGCGGGTCCGTCGGCTCGGGCTCCGTCGGCTCGGGGTCGGGCGTTGCGCCGGAGCCTTGAGGCGTGACCGTGGTCGCGTTGGTGAAGTCCGCGGAGTTGTCGTCGGTGTCGACGAGATCGGTGCGCACGAGGGAGTTGGGGGTGCCGTTAGGACCGTCGACCACGGCGGGCGCGGTCTCGAACGCCACGGCGCTGCCGTAGCCGAGGAAGTCGACGACACGCGTGTCGTCGACGTCGCCGGACGGCAGCGCGAGCGACTCGGCGACGTTCGCCAGGTACAGCTGGCCCTTCGTGCCCGACGGGTTCATGCCCGTGCTGATGAGATCGGGGGCCGGCAGGTCGGCACCATTCGCCGCGTTGCCGCGGATCTGGATGAGATAGTGGCCGCCGGCCGCGATGGAACCGCGCAATTCCTGCGTGTTCGCCGCACTGGGGGCGGTGATGCTGTCATCCGGGCGGTACTGCAGCGACCATCCGCTCAGATCCTGCGCGGTGTCGCCGGCGTTGTACAGCTCGACGAACTTCTTGTTGTAGGGAGCGCCGGTGCTCCCGCCCTTCAGGTAGGCCTCGCTGATCACAACCCGCGGGCCGTCGGCGGCGAACGCGGGAGCGGGGACGAGCGCGGATCCGAGGAGCGCCGCTCCGAGGACGGCGCTGAGTGCGGTGGTGAACCGGCGCGCGGGCGCGCGGGAGGGTGCGTGATGCATGGGTCTCCAAGTACCGGCGTGCGACGAGGCGACGTCGGAGGGGGGATCGACGGGGGGTCATGTCGACCGTAGACGAGACGCATACCGTTTTCCCAGACTCCCATGTTTCGAAACGGTGAACATCGGTGTCTCACCCCCTCGAATCGGGCACCATCCCCCGGAGACGACGAAGGCCCGGATGCCGTGGCATCCGGGCCTTCGTGTACCGCGAAGGTGAACTGAATTACTTCAGGGTCACCGAAGCGCCGGCCTCCTCGAGGGCAGCCTTCGCCTTCTCGGCGGTCTCCTTGTTCGCGCCCTCGAGCACGGCCTTGGGGGCACCGTCGACGACGGCCTTGGCCTCGCCGAGGCCGAGCGAGGTGAGCTCGCGGACGACCTTGATGACCTGGATCTTCTTGTCGCCGGCGGCCTCGAGGACGACGTCGAACGAGTCCTTCTCCTCGACCTCTTCGGCGGGGGCGCCACCGGCGGGGCCGGCTGCGGCCACGGCCACGGGGGCGGCGGCGGTGACGTCGAACGTCTCCTCGAACGCCTTCACGAACTCGGAGAGCTCGATGAGGGTGAGCTCCTTGAACGCGTCGAGCAGCTCTTCGGTGCTGAGCTTAGCCATTGTGTTTCTCCTTGATCGGGATTGTCAGCCGGGCCGGGTCAGGCCGCGGTGTCCTGCTTCTCGCGCAGCGCGTCGACCGTGCGAACGGCCTTCGACGGAAGCGCCTGGAAGACGTATGCCGCCTTGGTCATCGTCGCCTTCATCGCACCGGCGAGCTTCGCCAGCAGGACTTCACGTGTCT
>NZ_CAKKMM010000220.1:0-6690 GCF_918698205.1 Microbacterium sp. Bi128
GTTCCCCGGTGCAGATCCCGGAGAAGGCAAACGGGTAGAAGACTATGGCGACGTTGCGGCCGCGGAAGTCTGAGAGGCGCACCGGTTCGCCGAATTGATTGGCGAGCTCGAAATCCGGCGCGGCATCGCCGACGCCGGGAACGGGGCTCACGGCGGAGCCCGGCCCGGAGGCCTCGTGCTGGACCGCTTGGGTCACTTGTTCTTCCGCGTGACCAACCGGGTGGCGCTCCAGTCCTTCGAGACGCCGGCGGAGGTGGTGTAGTGGAGCCCTGCGGTGGGCGCGGCGTCCTGGATGTCCGCGGGCGAGACGTAGCCGTCCCGGCCGGACTTGGGAGTCAGGACCCAGACAACGCCGCCCTCGGTGAGAGTGGTCAGCGAATCGACCAGCGTGTCCACAAGGTCTCCGTCACCTGCCCGCCACCAGAGAATGGCGGCATCGACCACCTCGTGATCGTCCTCGTCGAGAAGCTCAGAGCCCGTGAGATCTTCGATATCGTCCCGCAAGTCGAAGTCGACATCGTCGTCATAACCGAATTCCTGAATCAGGTCCCCGTCTTTGAAACCCAGTTTCTCCGCCACATTTACCGAAGTGGCGGCGTCGGCCTCGCTCACGTGTTGCTCCTATGCTTTTTGAATTGCTTCATGTTTTCAATGGCACTAGTGATTTCCATTACTCCAAGCCAACACCCTTTGGGCTCTCGCTTCAAGCTGTTGGTACCGCGATCCGCCATATTCTGCGTCACACAGGCCGATCCGGAGGCTGCGGGGCAGCGCTTCGTCACACAACCAGTATGCCCGTGAAATACGGGGACGGGTCCATAGGGCGGCTACGCATCCATCAGCCCGCACGGCTAGAGTGGCTGATGACGACTACGCCTGCGCGGGCAACCGCCCGGCTAATACAGGCAGGCGTACCGTGATTGGACCTTGCCCGGCGCATACGACCGGGCTGATGTAACCGATATGTCGCACACGTCGCGTTCACGCCAGGCAGTCACCCTGCCCGGAGCTGAGGGTGCCGATAGATGCGCTCAAAGAGAGGTTGGACGTGGCTGCAGGAGAAGATACCTCCCATATCCTCAGCGGGTTGACAAACCAGCTGCCTGATCGTGATCCGGAAGAGACCGCCGAATGGCTGGAGTCCCTGGATACCCTGATTCAGGAACAGGGCACCGAACGTGCCCAGTACATTATGCGAAGCCTGCTCCAGCGGGCCGGCGCGCAGAGCGTGGGTGTTCCGATGGTCACCACCACGGACTACGTCAACACCATCCCGGTCGACCAGGAAGCGGCATTCCCTGGCGATGAAGAGATCGAACGCAAATACCGTGCCTGGCTGCGCTGGAATGCCGCCGTGATGGTGCACCGGGCGCAGCGGGCGGACATCGGCGTCGGAGGCCATATCTCCACTTACGCCGGCGCCGCGACCCTGTACGAGGTCGGCTTCAACCACTTCTTCCGCGGCAAGGACCACCCCGGCGGCGGCGACCAGGTTTTCTTCCAGGGCCACGCCTCCCCCGGCATGTACGCCCGCGCCTTCATGGAAGGCCGGCTCTCCGAGGAGGACCTGGACGGGTTCCGCCAGGAGAAGTCCAAGGAAGGGCACGCCCTGTCCTCCTATCCGCACCCGCGCCTGATGCCGGAGTTCTGGGAATTCCCCACCGTCTCGATGGGCATCGGCCCGATGAACGCCATCTACCAGGCCCAGTCCAACCGGTACCTGCACAACCGCGGCATCAAGGACACCTCGGACCAGCAGGTCTGGGCGTTCCTGGGCGACGGCGAAATGGACGAGCCCGAGTCCCGCGGCCTGCTGCAGCTGGCGGCCAACGACAAGCTCGACAACCTCAACTTCGTGATCAACTGCAACCTCCAGCGCCTCGACGGTCCCGTCCGCGGCAACGGCAAGATCATGCAGGAACTCGAAGCGTTCTTCCGCGGTGCCGGCTGGAACGTCATCAAGGTCGTCTGGGGCCGGGAGTGGGATGACCTGCTGGCCAAGGACGAGGACGGCTCGCTCGTGAAGATCATGAACGAGACCGTCGACGGCGACTACCAGACGTACAAGGCCGAATCCGGCGCGTTCGTCCGCGAGCACTTCTTCGGCAAGACCCCGCAGACCAAGGAAATGGTCCAGGACCTGACCGACGACCAGATCTGGAACCTCAAGCGCGGCGGCCACGACTACAACAAGGTCTACGCCGCCTACAAGGCCGCCACCGAGTTCAAGGGCAAGCCCACGGTCATCCTGGCGCACACGGTCAAGGGCTACGGCCTGGGCACCCACTTCGAGGGCCGTAACGCGACCCACCAGATGAAGAAGCTCACCCTCGCGGACCTCAAGGCCTTCCGCGACCACCTGCGCATCCCGATCACGGACGACCAGCTCGAAGCGGACCTCTACCGGCCGCCGTACTACCACCCCGGCATGGACTCCCCGGAGATCCAGTACCTGATGGACCGCCGCAAGCAACTCGGCGGCTTCGTCCCCGAGCGGCGCTCCAAGCACTCCGACGTCACCCTCCCGGACGAGAAGGTCTACGAAGTCGCCAACCGCGGCTCCGGCAAGCAGCACGCCGCCACCACCATGGCGTTCGTCCGCCTGCTCAAGGACCTCATGCGGGACAAGGAGTTCGGCAAGCGGATTGTGCCGATCATCCCCGATGAGGCACGCACCTTCGGCATGGACGCGTTCTTCCCGACGGCGAAGATCTACAACCCGAACGGCCAGAACTACCTCTCCGTGGACCGCGAGCTCGTCCTGGCGTACAAGGAGTCCATCTCCGGCCAGATCGTGCACGCCGGCATCAACGAGGCCGGTTCCGTGGCAGCCTTCACCGCCGCCGGAACGTCCTACGCCACCCACGGCGAACCGCTCATCCCGGTCTACGTCTTCTACTCGATGTTCGGCTTCCAGCGCACCGGCGATTCCTTCTGGGCCGCCGCCGACCAGATGACCCGCGGGTTCATCATCGGCGCCACCGCCGGACGCACCACCCTGACCGGCGAAGGCCTGCAGCACGCCGACGGCCACTCCCCGATACTGGCGGCAACCAACCCGGCCGTCATCACCTACGACCCGGCATACGGCTACGAGATGGGCGTCATCATGCGTGACGGCCTCAACCGGATGTACGGCCCCGGCGAAGCCGGGAAGGAAATTGCCGGCAACGATCCGTCGCGGAACGTGATGTACTACATCACGGTGTACAACGAGCCGATCGTGCAGCCGCCCGCACCGGCGGAACTCGATGTCGAGGGCATCATCAAGGGCATCTACCTGCTGGCGCCGGCCAAGATTGACGGCCCGCGCACGCAGATCCTTGCCTCGGGTGTGTCGGTTCCCTGGGCCCTCGAAGCCCAGCGGGTCCTCGCCGAGGACTGGGGCGTCTCCGCCGATGTCTGGTCCGTGACCTCCTGGACCGAACTCCGCCGCGACGGCCTCGCGGCAGAAGAAGAGGCCTTCCTGAACCCCGGCCAGCCCGCCCGCGTCCCGTTCGTGGCCCAGCAGCTCGCCGGTGCCACCGGGCCGGTCGTGGCGGTCACCGACTACATGAAGGCCGTGCCGGACCAGATCCGCCAGTTCCTGCCGAACGAGTTTGCCTCGCTCGGCGCGGACGGCTTCGGCTTCTCCGACACCCGCGCCGCGGCCCGCCGTTTCTTCAAGAACGACATCCACTCGATTGTAGTGAAGACCCTCCAGCTGCTGGCCTCGCGCGGAGAGGTCGACAGCGGGGTGCCCGCCTACGCGATCGACCGCTACAAGCTCCTGGACGTCACCGCCGGGACCACCGGAGGAGCGGGTGGCGACGCCTGAGAAGCGAGTTATGGTGGGCAGATGAGCGACAGCAGAGCGCACGGCACCGGATCCGGCGGCACGACGGCGGTGCTGCTGGCCGCCGGAGCCGGGACCCGGCTGGGGCTCGGGCCCAAGGCGTTGCTCCCCTTCCATGGCCGCACGCTGGTCGAAGTGGTCGCCGACGTGCTGCTCGCGGGCGGCTGCCGGGAGGTGGTGGTGGTGCTTGGCGCGGATGCGGCAAGGGTCCGCGCCGCCACCGACCTCGGCCGGCACCGGGTCATCGACAACCCGCACTGGGCCAGCGGGATGGGCAGCTCGTTCCGGGCCGGTATCGCCGCGGCGGCCCTGGAGGCCCATGTGCTCATTGCGCTGGTGGACCAGCCCGGCCTGACCAGGGAGACCGTCACCCGGCTGCTGGCAGCCCACCGGCCCGGCCGGGTAACGGCGGCCGGCTACCGCGACGCGGAGGGGACGCTGCAGCGCGGACACCCGCTGCTGCTCGATGCCGGGCTTCGCACCGAAGCCGCGGAAACAGCAACGGGCGACGCCGGAGCGCGCGTCTTCCTGCGGGCGCACCCGGACCTGATTGATCTGGTGGACTGCAGCGACCTCTCCGGCGGCGAGGACCTCGACTCCCCCGAACAGCTGCACCTCCTCGACTAAAGACAACGCGGGGTCAGATACGGCCCATTAAGGCCCCCTCGATGGGCCGTATCTGACCCCGCACTGGTTTTAGCGCGAGTGAGCCAAAAACTCCTGCAGGCCACGCTTGAAACCGGACCGGCCGCCGTGGGCCGGGTGCCTGATTTTCGGCGCGTCCAGGCCGCTGCGCTGCAGGCTGCGGTGCGCCACATTGCCCACGGCCACCACAGTTTCGATGGAAAACGCCTCGATCAGCGCCTGCCAGAACGGAGTTCCAAGGTCAGCCTCGGACGCCCTCGGCGTGCGGTTGGACAGCGGCCGCCCGGGCACGTGGGTGTGCCACGGGCAGGCGCTCCACAGCAGGGGCAGGAACTCCAGCTCGGCCAGGACCTGCCACATCACCGTGGCCGTCGGCTCGGCGGCTATGCCTTCGGCGTCTGCCGGAAGCACGTACCCCTTCCCGGGCCCAAACAGCCCAAACCCGTTGGCAGGGCCTTCGAACATGGACCGGTTCGTGAAGGGAATCCCGGTGATCCTCATGCCCCTGTACCCGGGGGCTTCGCCCAGCAGCAGGACCTTTGGGGCGCGGTCCTGCATCTCCCGCAGATAGAGCTCCAGGTTCCGCCGGCGCTGCGCATTTCCAGGCACGGTGTGATCAAAGAAGTTGTTGCACCCCGGCCCCGTTTCGACGGCCGCGAGACGGTCAACGAAGCCGTCGATGGAGGAAACAGTCATTTGTCGGCCCTGGGGACACCCGGCAGAATAAGCGCCCTACCAGCGGGGGTGGATCGTTTCGCGGAAGTAGCGGTCATAGATTTCGCGGACGCCGACGTCGAACGTTGCGTCAATGCCGCTGACACCCGCCGCGGCGGCATTGGAGCGCGCCTGGTCCACGTTCCGCGCGCCCGGGATCACCGTGCTGACGCCGTCCTGCGCCGCGATCCAGGCGATGGCCGCCTGGGCGGTGCTGACGCCGTCGGGCACCAGTTCCTCGAACTCGGCCACCGCTTTGAGGCCTTCCCCGAAGTCCACGCCGGAGAAGGTTTCCCCGACGTCGAACGCCGATCCGGTGCGGTTATAGTTCCGGTGATCGTCCTCCGCGAAGGACGTCTCCGCGGTGTATTTGCCGGAGAGCAGCCCGGAGGCGAGCGGGACACGGGCGATGATGCCCACCCCGGCGGCCTCGGCGGCGGGCAACACTTCATCCAGCGGCTTGAGCCGGAAGGCGTTGAGGATGATCTGCACGGTGGCGGTGCCGTCGTGGCGCATTGCTTCGAGGGCTTCCTCGGTCCGCTCCACGCTAACGCCGTAGTTGCGGATGGCCCCCTCGGCCACGAGCGTGTCCAGCGCGTCGTAGACCTCGTTGTTGCTGTACACCGCGGTGGGCGGGCAGTGCAGCTGGACCAGATCCAGCTGCTCGACGCCCAGGTTGCGCCGCGACCGGTCCGTCCATTCGCGGAAGTTGGCGAGGTTGTAGCTCTCCGGCCGCTGCTCCACCCGCCGGCCCATCTTGGTGGCCACCGTGATGTCCAGGCCGGGGTTGTCTGCCAGGAACGCGCCGATGGCCTGCTCACTGCGGCCGTCGCCATAGACGTCAGCGGTGTCGAAGAACGTGACGCCCGCTTCGACGGAGGCCGCCAGGATGGCCTGCGCCTGCGCGGGGTCCACGTTGCCCCAGTCCGCGCCAAGCTGCCAGGTCCCCAACCCGACCGTGGAGACGTTTCGTCCGGTTTTGCCCAAGATTCGTTGTTCCATCGTCCGACTATAGGCCGTCAGCGGCCTCAAAGCGGAGGAACCAGCCCTGCCTCCTTCAGGCCCAGGTAGATCTTGTCCCGGGAGATGGGCAGCTGGGAAAACCTCACGCCGGTGGCGTTCCGGATGGCGTTCGCGAGCGCCGGCGCCACCGGATTGAACGGGCTCTCGCTCATCGACTTCGCGCCCAGCGGGCCCAGCTTGTCGCTGGTGTCGGCGAAGTACACCTCGCTGCGCGGCACGTCGGCGAAGGAGGGGACGTGGTACTGCCGCAGGACGTCGGTGGTGACGCGGCCGGCGTCGTCCACTGCGACCTCCTCGTAGAGCGCAGAGCCGAGGGCCTGCGCGATCCCGCCTTCGATCTGGCCGCGGCACTGGCGCGGATTGACCACCACGCCGGCGTCGGCCGCCTGCACGCTCTGCAGGATCCGCAGCTCCCCCGTCCCGGTGTTCACCGCCACCCGGAAGCCCTGGACATTGAACGCCACGGAACGCGG
>NZ_CAKKMM010000221.1:0-6630 GCF_918698205.1 Microbacterium sp. Bi128
CGCCAGCCCGCCCATGCTCGCCACCAGCGCGACGCCGAAGACGATGCTCGGGCCGAGCTTGGTGAATCCCTCCGAGCGGCCGAGCGCCGTGGCCCAGACGGCTTCGAGGACACCGGAGACGACGAGAACGATCCACGACATGACAGAGCTCCTTGGCCAGTCTTGTCGCAGTCCGGGTACTGATCCCTCGTCCGGTGACGCGGTGTGCGCCGGATCCGACGGTAGCAAGCGCTCCTGGGCACCACCCGTGCACGCCGACGCGGGAAAAGCGGCTCAGATCAGGAAGATCGACACGGCATCCGGATTGTGGGCGTGCACGAGCACGCCGAACACGACCGCGTCGAAGAGCAAGTGCACCGTCACGACGTACCACAGCGACCGCGTGCGCAAGAGGAGGAACCCCTGCACGAGCGCGAAGGGGATCGTCAGCACCGGACCCCACGCTTGGTAGCCCAGCTCCCACAGGAACGACACGAACACGATCGCCTGGAGCACGTTGGCGCTGACGTCCGGGAAGTGTCGACGGAGCAGGGCGAACACCGTGCACACGAAGAACAGCTCGTCCCAGATGCCGACGGCCCCGACGCCGACGAACAGGCGTGCGATCAGCTCCGGGGTGTCCACCACCGGCCAGTTCATGTAGACGCCGGAGGTGACGAAGTAGAACGGCAGGATCAGCCAGCCGAGCACGATCACTCCGGCGAGCCACGCCCACTGCCACCACGCCCAGCGTCCACCGCCGCGCCAGGGGAAGCGGATCGCCCGGTCGTGGAAGACGAACCGGGACAGGACGTAGGGAAGGAGGACGGCGCCGCCGAGGGCGAGCGTGAACCGCACGAAGGCCGCGTCGTCGAGCTCGGCCTTGAGGGGAATCAGACTCACGACGAACTGCCCGAGCGCGATGAGGAACACGTCACGGGCGATGCTCGGGGCCGGGTCGGCCCGCTGTCCGGGCAGGATCGGAACACCCGCGCGTCGGTCGACGACGACCGCGGATGCCACGGCGAGAGCCAGCACGATCCAGCCGAGCCAGACGATCTGGACGACGAACAGCACCGGCGCCGCGAGACACACCAACACCGCCGGCAAGAGCTTCGCCGTCCAGGTGCGGCGGGCGTGCTCGGGCTCGACGGCGTGCGAGGTCATGGCGTGCGGCGCGTGTAGGTCAGATCGCGGATGTCGCGCCCGACGCGCAGCCCCTTGCGCTCGAACGCGGTGAGGACCCGACCATCGAACCGCTCGGCCCACTCGCCGGGGAAGTCCCGTTCGAACTCCGCGGCCTCGTCGAGCACGGCGCGCATCTGGTCGGCGTAGTCCTGCCAGTCGGTCGCGAGGCGCAGAGTGCCACCGGGCCGCAGCGCCTGCGCCGCGATCCGGGCGAACTCGGGAGCGACGAGGCGACGCTTCGTGTGCTTGTTCTTGTGCCACGGATCGGGGAAGAACAACCACAGCTCGTCGACGGATGCCACGGGGAGCATATGCTCCAGGACCTCGGGGGCGTTGGCTTCGACGAGGCGGAGATTGCGCAGCCCCTCGCGCTCGGCGTCGAGCATCGTGCGCGCCAGGCCCGCGGCGAAGACCTCGACCGCGAGGAAATCGGCATCGGGCCGCGCGGCCGCGGCCGAGACGATCTGGTGCCCCTGACCGGAGCCGATCTCCACGATCAGCGGCGCGCGGCGGCCCCAGACCTCGGCCGGATCGATCGCCGATCCCGGGCGGACGCTCGTGGCCGCGGCATCCCGCTCCACCGACAGCAGGTAGAACGGCGAGAGCTCGGCCCACGCCCGATCCTGCGCCTCCGACATGCGACCGCTGCGGCGGACGAACGACACCGGACGGTCGCGGTAGACGGGGGTCTCCATGGCATCCAGGGTAGGCGACGCCTGCGGCGCACCGTCGTCGCGCGGGTCGCGCGACTGCTCGCGAGGCTTGCGGCCGCTCACGGGATGGTCACGAAGTCGATGAGCTCTTCGACACGGCCGAGGAGGGCCGGTTCGAGATCGCGGAACGTGGTCACGCGCGACAGGATGTGCTGCCAGGCACGGGCGAGGTCGGCCTGCTCCTCGGCGGGCCACCCGAGCGCACGGCACACGCCCGCCTTCCACTCGATGCCGCGGGGCACCTCCGGCCACGCCGCGATGCCGAGCGCGCGCGGCGTGACGCACTGCCACACGTCGACGAAGGGGTGACCCACGATCCGCACGTGCGCGCCGTGACGGCCGCGCGCGATCTTCTCCGCGATGCGCGACTCCTTCGAGTTCGGCACGAGGTGGTCCACGAGCACGCCGTAGCGCCGCTCCGCGGTCGGGGGCTCGGCATCCAGCGCCTGCTCCAACAGGTCGACGCCCTCGAGGAACTCCACCACGACGCCCTCGGCGCGCAGGTCCGCACCCCACACCTTCTCGACGAGTTCCGCGTCGTGCTTGCCCTCGACGAAGATACGGCTGGCCCGAGCGGTGCGCGCGCGCTGATCCGGTGCCGCGAAGGATCCGGAGGCGGTCCGGGTGCGGCCCTTCGGGGCGGCGGTGGGCGCGACGAGCACGACCGGCTCGCCGTCGACGAGGAACCCGCCGCCGAGCGGGAAGAGCCGACGCGTGCCGAGGCGGTCCTCCAACTCGACATTCATCCCCTCCAGGCGGGTGACCGCTCCGCAGAATCCGTCACCGGCGACCTCGACGACCAGATCGACGGATGCCGCGACCTGAGCCGCTTTCTTCCGACCGGCGTCGCGCCAGCCGCGGGCGAGCACATCGGTGCCGTAACGATCGTCCATGGGGGTACCTCCGAACGCCCGAGCCTATGCGGCGGGCGCGTACGCCCGGAGCGGACGCGCCGATCCTTCCCGGGTGTCGGAGGGGCTTTATAGAGTGGGGTCCTCAGCGCCGAAGGGGAATGCATGCGAAAGCCGAAGACGGCCGCGATCATGGCGGGGCTGGTGATCGCGACGGCGTCCGTCCTCGGTCTGCCCGCAGCGGCCTCCGCGGTCGAACCGCCACCGCTCGGATCGAGCTACGTCCTCGATCAGGCCGACGTGCTCACGAACGCGCAAGAGGCCGAGGTACAGTCGCGTCTGATCCGATTGGCCGAACAGACCGGTCTCGACATGTGGGTCGTGTACGTCGACGAGTTCACGCAGCCCGCCGCCGCCGAGGACTGGGCCAACGAGACCGCCAACCGCAACAATCTCGGTCCGCATCAGTACCTCCTCGCCGTCTCCGTCGACGGGCGCGCCTTCTATCTCTCGGGCGACGTCGACGACGGCACGCTGTCGGCGTCGCAGCTGGCCACCATCGAGCAGGACCGCGTACAGCCCGCGCTGACGGCGGGCGATTACGCCGGTGCGGCCGACGCCGCAGCGACGGGGATCACGAGCGCGGCGCGCGGTTCCGAGCCCGCTGCTCCCACTCCCGCCGGGAGCGGTCCCGACGTCGCTCTCATCGCGCTGGTGGTGTTCCTCGTCCTCGCCCTGGGCGGCGGTCTGCTGTGGCTGTGGCTGCGCCGGCGGCGGGGCGCCCCGGCGGGCCCGGGCGCGTCCGCGAGCGAGAGCATCGGCGATCTCGCCCGTCGCGCCGGATCCGCCCTCGTGGCCACCGACGACGCGATCAAGACGAGCGAACAAGAGCTCGGCTTCGCCCGTGCCCAGTTCGGCGACGCGGCCGCCGCGCCGTACACCGAAGTGCTCGCCCAGGCCAAGGCCGACCTCGATCGCGCCTTCACGATCTCGCAGCAGCTCGACGACGACGTCCCCGAGACCGACGACCAACGCCGCGCGGGGTACGCCGAGATCCTGCGGCTGTGCGCGGCAGCCGACGCGGGCCTGGATGCCAAGGCCGCCGCGTTCGACGAGCTGCGGGCCCTCGAATCCGACGCCCCCGCCGCACTCACCCGTGCGCGCGAACGTCACGCGACGGTCGCGGCGGCGCTCGACTCCGCGGCGACCGAGCTGCGGTCGTTGAGCGAACGCTACGCCGACGATGCCCTGGCCACCGTCGCCGACAACCCGGCACAGGCCCGGGCTCGCCTGGATCTGGCCGCCCATCAGTTCGCGACGGCCGAGACCGCGATCGCCGCGAGCACGACCGGCGAGGCGGCGGTCGCGATCCGCGCGGGAGAATCCGCCGTCGCGCAGGCCGAGAGCCTCGAGAACGCCATCGCGTCACTGGCGGCCGACCTGGCGACCGCCGAGCGTCGCGCGACCGACCTCGTCGCCGAGATCGAAGGCGACATCGCCGCGGCGGCGGCGCTGCCCGACCCGGACGGTCAGGTAGCGGGCGCGGTGGCGACCGCGCGCGCTCAGCTCGAGGCCGGGCGCGCCGCCCTGGCTCCGCCGCGACCGTCGCCGGTGCGCGCCCTCGCGGCGCTCGAGCAGGGCAATGCCGCGATCGACACGGTGCTGAACGCCGCGCGCGACGAGATCGCACGGCGTCGGCGCGCGGAGTCGCAACTCGACACGGTGCTGGTGCAAGCGCGCGCCCAGGTCTCGGCGACCGAGAGCTTCATCTCCGCCCGACGGGGAGCGATCGGACCGACCGCCCGCACCCGGTTGGCCGAGGCCGGCGCCGCCCCCGTTCAGGCCGAGCAGCTGCGCACCGCCGATCCCGTCGCGGCGCTGTCGTCCGCGCAGCGCGCCGCGAGTCTTGCCGGTGAGGCCGCCTCGCTCGCGCAGAACGATGTCGGAGCGTTCGAGGGAACCCGAGCGGGTGGGGGCGGCGGCGACATGATGGGCGCGATCCTCGGCGGCATCGCCGTCAACGCGCTCCTCGGCGGCGGATCCCGCGGCCGCGGGGGCTTCGGCGGCGGCGGACTCGGCGGCCTGGGCGGAATGATGGGCGGAGGCGGCGGCCGATCCCGGTCGGGCGGTTTCGGTTCCGGCGGATCCCGCGGACGTTCCGGAGGCTCCTCGTCGGGCGGGTCCCGCGCCCGCCGCGGAGGGGGCCGCTTCTGATTCCCCTCACGCGGCCATGAGGGCCGTCACAGAAAACTCGTAGCATCCCCCACCAGACTCGACACCGTCGCCTCAGGAAGGAAATCCCGCATGGCCAAGCAGTCCATCTTCGGTCGCATCTCGACCCTCGTCCGCGCGAACATCAACTCGCTCCTCGACCAGGCCGAGGACCCGCAGAAGATGCTCGACCAGCTCGTCCGCGACTACTCCAACTCCATCGCCGATGCGGAATCGGCGATCGCCGAGACCATCGGCAACCTGCGCCTGCTCGAGCGCGATCACCAGGAAGACGTCCAGGCCGCCGCCGAATGGGGCAACAAGGCCCTCGCCGCCAGCCGCAAGGGCGACGAGCTGCGTGCCGCCGGCAACGCGGGCGAGGCCGACAAGTTCGACAACCTCGCCAAGATCGCTCTGCAGCGGCAGATCACCGCCGAGAGCGAGGCCAAGGCCGCCGAGCCCACGATCGCTTCGCAGACCGAGGTCGTCGACAAGCTCAAGGACGGCCTCAACGGCATGAAGGGCAAGCTCGAGCAGCTGCGGTCCAAGCGCAGCGAACTGCTGGCGCGCGCCAAGGTGGCCGAGGCCCAGAACAAGGTCCACGACGCCGTGAAGTCGATCGACGTGCTGGACCCCACGAGCGAGCTCGGCCGGTTCGAGGACAAGATCCGCCGCGAAGAGGCCCTCGCCGCGGGCAAGCAGGAGCTGGCCGCGTCGAGCATCGACGCGCAGTTCAACGCCCTCGAAGACGTCGGGGAGCTCACCGAGGTCGAGGCGCGTCTGGCCGCGCTGAAGACGGGCGGCCCCCAGCGCGCCGCGATCGACGCACCGAGCCCCGACCTCTGATCGTCGCGGGAGCGCACCGCCCTCGCGGCGGTGCGCTCCCCTTCTCCGACAGGCACCCCATGACGCGTTTCGTCATCGCCCCGCAGTGGCAAGGTTCGTCGTCCTCGCGCGCGATGCAGCTGATCGACGGGGCCGAGGCGATCGCCGGCGACCTCCCTCGCGCCGCGACCCTCGCGATCGAGGCGCCGGCCGAGGCCGGCGACGCCCAGGGGACGAAGGTGCTCCGCGCCAGCGCCCTCGCCCGCATGCGCGAGCGCATCCACGACACCGTCGCGGCGGTCCGCGGCGAACACGCGGTGACGATCGGCGGAGACTGCGGCGTCGCCCTCGGCGCGGTCTCGGCCACTGCCGGCGACGATCTCGCGATCGTCTGGATCGATGCGCACGCCGATCTCCACACCCCCGAGTCCTCGCCCAGCGGAGCGTTCCACGGCATGGTGCTGCGCGCCATCCTGGGCGACGGGGTCGATCCCCTGCGCCTCCGCCCCGGCATCCCGCTCTCGCGCATCGTGCTCGCGGGCACCCGCGCCATGGACGACGACGAGAAGGGCTACATCGACGAGCACGGCATCCGTATGGTCCCGGCATCCGGGCTGGCCGATCCCGACGTTCTCGCCGACGCGGTCGTGGCCACCGGCGCCTCGCGCGTGTTCATCCACCTCGACCTCGACGTCCTCGACCCCGCCGAGATCAGCGGCGTCGCCCTGCCCGAGCCCTTCGGGGCCCGCGCGGCCGACGTGGTGGCCTCGATCCGGCGGCTGCGCGAGCGCCTCCCCCTCGCGGGAGCGACGATCACGGAGTTCTCGCCCGCCTCACCGGCGGCCGCTGTCGACGACCTCGGC
>NZ_CAKKMM010000222.1:0-6617 GCF_918698205.1 Microbacterium sp. Bi128
AGATCCCCGCCGCCGTCGTCCCGTCGGCCGCGGCGTCATCGCCGGCACCCGTTTCCCCGGCCGAGGAGACCGTCGAGCCGGTCACCGCCGCCCCGCCCGCGGGTCCGGTGGATCTCCTGGCCGGCACCTTCATCAGCCATGAGCACGAGACGACCGGGACGGCCCGGGTGATCGAGAACCCCGACGGGTCGCGTCAGTTGGCCCTCGTCGGACTTGAGACCTCGAACGGCCCCGACGTCCACGTCTGGCTCAGCGCCGGGCCCGTCGTCGAGGGGACCGACGGGTGGTTCACCGCCGGCGGGTACGACCACATCGACCTCGGCCCGATCAAGGGCAACCTCGGCGATCAGCTCTATGACATCCCCGCCGTCGTCGACCTGTCGGTGTTCCGGAGCGTCGACCTGTGGTGCGTGCAGTTCGGGGTGTCCTTCGGGGCGGCCGCGCTGGCATAGGTCACGGTTCCGGGCGTGATCCGGTCGGCGTGTCCCGGCCCGCTAGAATCTGGATTTCACCCACGAATCCCGAGGACTTCGCATGACCCGCATCTCCGATTCCGGAATCTCTCTCGCCGTCGTCGGCGCCACCGGTCAGGTCGGCACCGTCATGCTCGAGATCCTCGCGGAGCGGTCGTTCCCGATTCGTGAGCTGCGTCTGTTCGCCACCGCGCGGTCGGCGGGAAGCTCCATCGATTTCGGCGGGCACTCGATCGTCGTCGAAGACGTCGCCACGGCCGACCCGGCCGGCGTCGAGGTGGCGCTGTTCTCCGCCGGTGCGACGGGGTCCCGCGCCCACGCGCCGCGGTTCGCCGAGGCCGGCGCCCTGGTGATCGACAACTCCAGCGCGTGGCGCATGGACCCCGAGGTTCCCCTCGTGGTCAGCGAAGTCAACCCGCACGCGATCGACGAGGCCGTGAAGGGCATCGTCGCCAACCCCAACTGCACGACGATGGCGGCCATGCCGGTCCTGAAGGTGCTGGATGCCGAGGCGGGCCTCGAGCGTCTCATCGTCAGCACGTACCAGGCCGTCTCCGGCTCGGGCCTCGCCGGCGCGCAAGAGCTCCTCGGCCAGGTCGAGGGCGTCCTCGCGCAGGGCGGCGTCGAGCGTCTCGTCCGCGACGGTTCGGCGCTGGACTTCCCGCAGCCCGAGAAGTACGTGGCCCCCATCGCGTTCGACGTCATCCCGTTCGCCGGCAACCTCGTCGACGACGGCATGAACGAGACCGACGAAGAGAAGAAGCTCCGCAACGAGAGCCGCAAGATCCTCGAGCTTCCCGACCTCCGGGTCGCGGGAACGTGCGTGCGCGTCCCCGTCTTCACCGGTCACTCCCTCAGCATCAACGCCGAGTTCGCCCGCGACCTCACGCCCGAGCGTGCCCGTGAGCTCCTCGCCGACGCCCCCGGCGTCCGCCTCGAAGAGGTCCCCACGCCTCTCCAGGCCGCCGGGACCGACCCCAGCTACGTCGGCCGCATCCGCGCCGACCAGTCGGCTCCCGAGGGCAAGGGGCTCGTGCTGTTCATCAGCAACGACAACCTCCGCAAGGGGGCCGCGCTCAACGCCGTGCAGATCGCCGAGCTGGTCGCGCAGAAGCTCTCGACGCGCGCCTGAGCCCCGGCATCCGGGTGCCGCGCACCCCGCGGTTGTCTCGACATCGAAGCGACCGATCTCTCGATGTCGAGACACCTTCGCCCGACGCCTAGAATCGACGGGTGACAGAAAACGTCGACGTTCTCCTCATCGGAGGCGGAATCATGTCCGCCACCCTCGGCACCATGCTGAAGGACCTTCAGCCCGATCTGAAGATCGCGGTGCTGGAGCGGCTGAGCGACGTCGCACAGGAGAGCTCGAACGCCTGGAACAACGCGGGCACCGGTCACGCGGCCCTCTGCGAGCTCAACTACATGCCGAACAACGCCGATGGTCCGCTCGACCCCGCCAAGGCGGTCACGATCAACGAGCAGTTCCAGCAGAGCCGGCAGTTCTGGGCGACGCTGGTCTCCGAGGGCGTTCTCGACGAGCCGTCGACGTTCATCAACCCCACCCCGCACATGACCTTCGTGCGGGGCGAGAAAGATGTCGCGTACCTGCGCAAGCGCTACGAGGTGCTCAAGCAGCAGCCCCTGTTCGCGGGTATCGAGTACAGCGAGGACTCCCGCGTCATCAACCAGTGGGCGCCGCTGCTCATGCAGAAGCGGCGCAAGGGCGAGCCCTTCGCGGCGACGCGCGTGCCCGCCGGTACCGACGTCGACTTCGGCGCGCTCACCCGCCAGCTGTTCGCGGGGCTGCGCGAGAAGGGCGTCGAGGTCGTCACCAACCACGAGGTCAAGAAGCTCAAGAAGCGCAAGGACGGCCGCTGGGACGTCTCGTACCGCCACACGATCGGCCACACCCCCGGAACGATCACCGCGAAGTTCGTCTTCGTCGGCGCCGGCGGCTGGGCACTGAAGCTGCTGCAGCGCTCCGGTATCGACGAGATCAAGGGCTACGGCGTCTTCCCGATCGGCGGGCAGTGGCTCAAGACCTCCAACCCCGCGCTCGTCGCCCAGCACCGCGCGAAGGTGTACTCGCAGGCCTCGGTGGGCGCGCCCCCGATGTCGGTCCCGCACCTGGACACCCGCGTCGTCGACGGCGAGGCCTCGCTGCTGTTCGGCCCGTTCGCCACCTTCAGCCCGAAGTTCCTCAAGAACGGCTCGGTGCTCGACATCGTCACCCAGGTGCGACCGCACAACATCCTGCCGATGCTCAAGGTCGCCATCGACAACCCGGGTCTGCTGAAGTACCTCATCGGCGAGCTGCTCAAGGGCCACTCCCAGAAAGTCGAGAGCCTTCGCGAGTTCATGCCGACCGCCCAGGCCGAGGACTGGGAGCTGCTCGACGCCGGTCAGCGCGCCCAGGTGATGAAGCGCGACAAGGACAAGGGCGGCGTGCTGCAGTTCGGCACCGAGGTCGTCACCGCCGCGGACCACTCCATCGCCGGGCTCCTGGGAGCTTCGCCGGGTGCCTCGACGGCCGTCTCGATCATGCTGGGCCTGATCAAGACGTGCTTCCCCGAGCGCATGCCCGAGTGGGAGCCGCGTCTGCGCCAGCTCATCCCCAGCTACGGCGAGACGCTCAACACGCGTCCCGAGGCGGCGCGCGCCGAGCTGGATGCCACGGCCCAGGCGCTCGCGATCAACGCCTGACCCGCTCATGGCGAAGCTGTACTTCCGCTACGGAGCGATGAACTCCGGAAAGTCGACGGCCCTGCTGCAGGCGGCGTACAACTACGAGGAGCGCGGCCAGCGCGTGCTGCTGGCCAAACCCGAGATCGACACCAAGGGTGCCGATCAGATCGAGAGCCGTCTCGGCGTCACCCGCCCGGTGGACTTCCTCGTCGGCCCCGGCGACGACCTGCGCGAGGTGTTCCACGGCGTCGCCGGTCACGCCCCCGTCGCGTGTCTCCTGGTCGATGAGGCGCAGTTCTTCACCCCCGCACAGGTCGATGACCTCCTGCGGGTCGCGGTGCTCGACGGCATCCCGGTCCTGGCGTACGGCATCCGCACCGACTTCCGGACCGAGGCCTTCCCGGGGTCGGGTCGGTTGATGGAGATCGCGCACAGCCTCGAAGAGCTGAAGACCATCTGCCGCTGCGGTCGCAAAGCCGTGTTCAACGCGAGGCTCGTAGGGGGACGCTTCGTGTTCGACGGCGACCAGGTCGCGATCGACGAAGAGCAGATCGCCGGCGAAGTGACGTATGAGTCGATGTGCGCCGCGTGCTACCTGCGCGAGTCGGGCGGGCGGCTCGACGGGCGCTGATGCGCGTCTCGACGCCCCCGGTGTCGTCCGGTCGCGCCCGCGCCGACCGATAGCCTGGACGCATGCGCGTACTCCTGGCCGGCGGTGCCGGTTACATCGGAACCCACACGGCCGTCGCTCTGCTGGATGCCGGACACGACGTGGTCCTGCTCGACGATCTCTCAGGCACGCACCCGGTCGCCGCCGAGCGGGTCGAGAAGATCACCGGCAAGCCCGCACCGCTCGTGGTCGGCGATGCCGCCGACGACGCCGTCGTCGCCTCGGTGTTCGACGAGCACGGCCCCATCGACGCGATCATCCACCTCGCCGCATTCAAAGCGGTGGGGGAGTCCACGCAGAAGCCGCTGGACTACTACTCCAACAACCTCGACACGACGTTCGCTCTGCTGCGGGTGGGTATCGCCCGCGGCATCCGGTCGTTCGTCTTCTCGAGCACCGGCACCGTCTACTCGGACCCCGCCGATCTGCCGTTCACCGAGGAGTCGACCACGAGCGTCGACCTCTCCAACGCCTACAGCAAGTCCAAGCGCATGAACGAGGTCGTCCTCGCCGACGTCGCGCGGGTGAACCCCGATCTCAACGTCACCGTGCTGCGCTACTTCAACCCCGTGGGCGCGCACCCGTCCGGCCTCATCGGCGAGGACCCCGCCGGCATCCCGAACAACCTCATGCCGTACGTCTCGCGCGTGGCGATCGGGACCCTCGACGAAGTGGGCGTCTTCGGTGACGACTACGACACCCCCGACGGCACGGGCCTGCGCGACTACATCCACGTCGTCGACCTCGCCGAAGGGCACGTGGTGGCGCTGGAGCAGGCCCAGCCCGGGCACCAGGTGTTCAACCTGGGCACGGGTCGCCCCGTCAGCGTCCTGGAACTCGTCGCATCGTTCGAGAAGGCGGTCGGCCACGAGCTGCCGAAGAAGATCCTCGACCGTCGTCCCGGAGACGTCGCCGCCACGTACTGCGACCCGACCAAGGCCGCCGAGGTGCTCGGTTGGCGCACGCGTCTCACGATCGACGACGCGTGCCGCGATTACTGGAATTGGCAGACCACCAACCCCGCCGGTTACGCAACCCCGGCCAAGGCGTGATCCTCCGCGCGTAGGCTTGTGTGGTCAGGCCACACGGGGTGGCGTGTCGAACGAAGGAATGCCATGCCGGACTCCGAACTGCGCGCCTGGCAAGTGGTGCTGGAACGCGTCGAGGGCGATCTCCGCGACGGGCGGCTCCTGCCGGGTGACCGGCTGACGCCCGAGCGCGAACTCGCCGCCCAGCTGGGGGTGGGACGATCGAGCGTCCGCGAGGCGATCCGGGTGCTCGAAGTGCTCGGCGTGGTGCGCACGGCGACGGGATCGGGTCCCTCGTCGGGAGCGATGATCGTCACGACGCCGCGGGGCGGGCTCGCCGCCTTCCTGCGGCTGCAGGTCGCCGCCAATGGATTCCCGCTCGAGGACGTCGTGCGCACCCGCATCGTGCTGGAGTGCGACGTGGCCGAGACCCTTGCCGCGCGCGACGCCGACTTGGCCGAGATCCACAGCATCCTGGATGCCATGGACGCCAGCGATCTCGGGCGCGACGAGTTCCTCGCTCTCGACGCGCGCTTCCATCAGGCCCTTGCCGAGGCGACCGGCAACGCGGTGGTCTCGGCGATGATGGCGGGGCTGCGCAGTTCGATCGAGTCGTACACGCGATCCGGTGCGGCGCTCCTGGACGATTGGGGGGCGATGTCCGCGCGGTTGCGCGACGAGCACCGGGCGATCGTCGAGGCCATCAGCGACGGCGAGGCCGTTGCGGCCCGCGATCGCATCCGCGCGCACATCACCGGCTACTCCGCCGACGTCGCCGCCGTGCTGGGTGTGCGCGATGACGCGGGGGTGCACGCCGCGTGAGCGAACGTCCGGTGCGTCCCCCACGGCCGCAGCATGTGCTCGAGGTCGTCTCCGCGGAGCGGCTTTCGCCCCACCTCGTTCGGGTGCGCGCGCGAGGCGCCGACCTGTCGGCGTTCCGCGAGAGCCCGCACACCGACCGCTACGTGAAGATCACGTTCGTCAAGCCGGAGCTGGGCCTGGAGCCGCCCTACGACCTTGCGGTGCTGCGCGAGACCCTCGCGCCCGAGGATCTGCCGGTGACACGCACGTACACCGTTCGCGAGGTCTCGGGCGACGAGATCGCGATCGACTTCGTCGTCCATGGCGACGAGGGACTCGCGGGACCCTGGGCGGCTCGCGCACAGCCGGGGGAGCGTCTGGTCGTCTCGTCGCCGGGTGGCGGCTACGCACCGGATCCCGAGGCGGACTGGCACCTGCTCGCCGGTGATGAATCGGCTCTGCCGGCGATCTCGGCGGCTCTCGAAGCGCTCGGACCCGATGCCCGCGGTGCAGCGTTCATCGAGGTCGGCGGGACGTCCGACGAGCTGCCGGTGACGGCGCCCGCGGGCGTCGAGGTCGTGTGGCTGCACCGGGGCGACGACGTGCACGCGGGTACGTCGCGCGTGCTCGTGGACGCTGTCGCGGCCTGGACGGTCCCGGACGGGCGTGGGCACGTGTTCGCGCACGGGGAGCGCGAGGCGATGAAGGCCGTGCGCGAGGTGTTCTTCACCGCCTGGGGGCTGGAGCGCTCCCAGGTGTCGCTGTCTGGCTATTGGGCGTACGGGCGCACCGAAGACAGATTCCAGGCCGAGAAGCGCGAGCCCATCGGCAAGATCCTCTGAGTGGGCGCCGCGCCCGGTGGCCTCAGGCGCGCGCCGGCAGCGTCGGGATGAGGGCGTCCAGGTAGTCCGCGGTGTCTTCCCAGCCGTGCACCGCCTGGCACTCGACGCCCATCGC
>NZ_CAKKMM010000223.1:0-6600 GCF_918698205.1 Microbacterium sp. Bi128
TCGGGAAGACGGGATACGAGATACGACGCCATGGAGAGCGGAATGGTTCATGGCGGAACCGACATGTTCGTGTCGGGCTGTCCTGGGGCACACTGAACTATTGGGCCTGCCCGTACGTCGTAGAGGGGCAGAGCACGAATTCCCGGGAGGTGGGCAATGCCGCTGGACGAAGACGTCGTGGCTGCGATTTACCGCGACCACGGAACGGCCCTGAAACGCTTTGTCCTCAGCGTCTCCCGGGATCCTCAGCTCGCCGACGACGTCGTCCAGGAGACGGTGCTGCGGGTCTGGCAGCAGGCGCCGCAGATCACTGGCAGCCTGCGCAGCTACCTGTTCCGGACGGCCCGCAACATCATGATCGACAATTACCGCAAGGCCCAAAGGCGGCCGCAGGAAGCCGGCGACTGCGATGTCCAGGCCCTCCCGGAAGGCGGCGGCGGCGCGGGGCGCATTGACGAGCTGCTCAACAAGGTGCTGATGGAGGAGGCGTTGCTGCGGCTCAGCGCGGAACACCGCGAAGTCCTTGTTGCGCTCCACTACCGCCGCTACACAGTCCAGGAGGCATCCGCCCAATTGAAGATCCCCAGCGGCACGGTGAAGTCCCGGGCGTTCTACGCCGTCCGGGCCCTACGGACGATCCTCGACGAAATGGGGGTGCAGCAGTGAACGGGACCGAGTTGCATCACTACCTCGGCGCGTACCTGCTCGGCGGCCTGGAGCAGGCCGAAGCCGCGGCCTTCGAGCAGCATCTTGCCGTGTGCGCCCACTGCCGCCAGGAGCTGGACGAACTTGCCAGCCTCCCCGCGCTGCTGGACGCGATCCCGGTGTCCGACGCCGTCGCGCTCACCGCCGCGGCGGCGGCCGCCCGGGACCGCGCGCTGGTCCCGCCGGAACGCGAACCTGTCCCAAGCCGGCTCCTGGACGAGCTCGCCGCCCGACGCCGGAAGGTGCGGCGCCGGTGGACGTCGGCGGTGGCCGCGGCGGCCGCCGCATGCCTGGGGCTGGGGATCCTGGCGGGTCCGGTGCTGAACCAACCCGCCAAACCGGACGCGAGCTATTCCGTTGCGGCCAGCAGCGGGTTGGAGGTCACGGTGGGGCTCGTCAAGAAGACCTGGGGCACCGAACTGGCGGTGGACGGCCGCAGCCTGCCCGTCGCCGGGACCCTCTCACTCTGGGTAAAGGACCGTGACGGCGGCGTGGACCGCGCCTGCGCGTGGACGGCGACGCCCACCGGCAGAGTCCGGATCACCGGGGCGACGCCGGTGCAGCTGGCCAGGATCGCCAGTGTCGAGATGCGCGATGAGCAGCAGCAGACCGTTGCTGTCATTGCCGTGCCCCAGGGGTAGCCCACTCGTGGGGCGCGGCGGTCCGTCCGGTCCGGGACATGATTCCGGTCCGGGACATGGAAACCGACGCGGGCCTACATCTTCGCGAGCTTGGCCCGCATCGCCATGTAGATGCCGTAGCAGATCAGGCCTACGCCCACTGCGGCCAGCAGGTACACGCCGAACGGCTGCTCCCGCAGGGCCTTCAGGCTGCCGTCGAGCCCGGTTGACTCTTCGGGGTGTGCCTTCACCGTGGCGATGATGATGAGCAGGCCCACCAGCAGCAGGGCAAAGCCTTTGGCAACGTAGCCCACCATGCCGATCACCGTCACTGCGGTGCGCGCCTGCGGCTGGGACGGCATCCGCAGGTACTTGATGAAGGACTTCTTGAAGCCGCGGATCGCGTAAACGATCCCGGTGACGGCTACCGCGGCGCCGATGATCACCAGGAGTGCGACGCCGCCCGGTGCCTTCATGAGGTTTACGGTCATATCGGACGTCGACTCGCGGTTGTCGGAGCCGGCCCCGGTAGCGACCGACGCGAGCGTCAGGGCGAACGCGGTGTACACCACGGCCTGCAGGGCAGCCTTGAGTTTCTTGCCGACCTTTTTCTTGGTCGGCAGGTGCCCGAAATCAAAAATGGCGTCGGACGCCTGCCAGATGGCCAGCGCCACGCAGGCGGCAAACGACGTCCAGAGCAGCAACGGCCCCGCCGGCTGCCCGGCGAGCTCTTCCACCGCGCCGCTGACATCGGCCTGGCCCTGGCCGCCCATGGCAAGCCGGATCGCGACCAGCCCGATGAGGAAGTGCAGCAACCCCGACACGGCGAACCCGGCCCGCGCTGCGATTTCGAGGGGCTTCGAATTGGTGACGTCCTCGGCGACGTCAGCAGCGTCGTTCAATTCTCGTTTGATGATCGTTTCCTTAGTACTACCCAGCGTGGTTCGTTCCGTAATCGTGCCACGCGAAGCCGCTCAACAAAAGGTACCCGCGCGCCGTGGTGCCTAAATCCGGCGGTAGCTGAGGTCGAAGATCAGGCGGCCGGCTTCGTGCGCCTTGTTTTCGAAACTGGTCAGAATACGGCCCTCAAACCGCGGCGCCCACCCGCCGGTCCCGTCGACGCCCTCGTTGGTTCCGGTGTGCTCGGTGCTGACCGGCGCCCGGCCTTCCTTGACCGGTGCTCCGCCCACGCGGGACTCGACGCCGGATTCCCACACCTGGGTCAGGGGGCTGTCCGCGCCGGCGCGCTCGCCCTCGTGCAGGTTCTCGAACTCCGCCGAGCCCGCCATGACCTCGCGGACGTGAACGGCGTAGTTGGACCAGTCGGTCGCGATCCGGAAGATGCCGCCGGGCCTGATGGCCCGGGCGGCGAGATCAGCGAACGCCGGTTGAATGAGGCGGCGCTTGTGATGCCGGGACTTGTGCCATGGATCCGGGAAGAACACCCATAGTTCCGTGACGGAGCCAGCCGGGAGCATGGTTGCGAGCACCTCAGGGGCGTTCGCCTCGACCACCCGCACGTTGCTCAGTCCGCGGCTGTTGATTTTGATCAAGGTGTTGGCCAAGCCGGGGGTGTAAACCTCCACGGCCAGGAAGTCCTTGTCCGGGTTTTGCTCCGCGGCGTGGCAAACGGCGTCGCCCAGCCCGGAGCCGATCTCGACAACCAGCGGAGCCGTGCGGCCGAATTCGGCCTCTGCGTCGAACACATAGTCCGGGTGGACGGAGGTGTTGGCGACATGGCGGGGGACCTCAACCGCCCAACGGTCTGCATGTTCCTCCCAGGCCGCCTGGCGTCGGCCCTGAAGGCGCGTGCCGCGGCGCACGAAGCTGACCGGGCGGCCCCCATAGGTGCCGAACGAGGCCTGGCTGCCGGGGGTCACGGGGCGCGGCAACTGGCTCTGGTCCGGGAAGCCGGACTCCGGGTTTGCCTGCAGGCCGGGGGATTCTGGGGATTCGCTCATCCCTTCCAGAATAGTTGAGTTCGCCGGGCCGGGACGCCCGGGGATCCCGCGGCCGCCCCCGGTGGGCCGGCCGCGGAGAAGGGGTTGAGCCGCGGAGGAAGGATTGAAAGGAAGGGGTGAAGACGCGGGCCTGCAAGAATGGGGCGGGTGACCTCAGCTGGGAAAACTGACGAGTTGGACCATTCGGCCGGCGCCGTTCTCCGGGACTGCCCCGCCGGGCCGCCGCGCGCTGCCGGCCGCCGGCAGCTCGCGTATTTGGGGATCTGCCTGGTCCTGATCGGGCTGAACCTCCGCACAGTCTTTTCGAGCTTCGCTGCGGTACTGCCGGAGGTGACGGCCGACGCCGGGCTTCCGGCCTGGGCGGTCATGGTGCTCACCACCGTCCCGGTGACGCTGCTCGGGGTGTTCGCTCCGCTCGCCCCTGGGCTGGCACGCCGGTTCGGGGCCGAACGGGTGCTGCTCGGTGCCATGGCGGTGCTCACCGCCGGGCTGCTGCTGCGGCCCCTGGAGCTGCCGGCGGCCGGCCACCTTCCGGCTCTGCTCGCCGGGACCGCCGCGTGCGGGGCCGCGATTTCACTGTGCAACGTGCTGCTGCCGGGCGTGGTCAAGCGTGACTTTCCGCATCGCCTGGGCCTCATGGGCGGCCTCTACACCACGGCGATCTGTGCCTCGGCCGCGCTCGGTGCCGGCTTCACGTTCCCGGTCTTCCGCGCGAGCGGGGAATGGACGGCGGCGCTCTGGTTCTGGGCGTTGCCTGCCGGCGTCGTCCTTCTGCTGTTCCTGCCGCCGGCGCTCCGGGGCCGTCCCGGCGGGGCGGCGCGGCCGGCCGGAGGCGTCAACGTCTGGCGTTCCGCCGTGGCCTGGCAGGTGACCGGGTTCATGGTCCTGCAGGCCATGATGTCCTTCAGCGTCTTCGCCTGGCTGGCGCCGATCCTGCGCGAACGGGGGGTGGACGGCGGCACGGCCGGCCTGATCGTCTCGGCCTCGATTGCGCTGCAGATGCTGGGCTCGCTGTTCGCGCCGGCGCTGGCCACCAGGTTCCGGGACCAGCGTGCCCTCAACACGGTGGTGGCGCTCATGACCGGCGGTGGCTTCGCGCTGAGCATCTTCGGGCCTGTGGAACTCCTGTGGCTGTGGACCGGGCTGCTCGGCCTGGGGCAGGGAAGCCTGACCGCCGCCGCGCTGACGCTGATCATGGTCCGCACCCGGGACGGGCACACCGCGGCCCACCTTTCCGGGATGATGCAGGGCGTGGGCTACGGGATTGGCTCCAGCGGCACGCTCCTGGTCGGCCAGCTGCACCAGTCCACCGGATCCTTTGCAGCGGCGGGTGTGCTGTTCATGCTGGTGGGCTCTCTAGCAGCGGTGTTCGGGTACCGGGCCGGGCGCGACCGCTACATCGGCGACTGAGGTTTTAAATGCGATGAGCTATCAGTTGTGGCTGTCCTGGACCCTCCAGAACAGCCACAACTGATAGCTCAACCGGGCGGGACCGGATCAGAGCGTGAGGTCCTTGCCCTTCGTTTCCGGGATGGTGAAGACGCAGGCCGCGGAGATGGCGAGCAGCAGCACGGCGTACACATTGAACAGCTGCGGCATCTGCACGGTGGTGCCGAGCCACTGCTGCAGATAGGGCGCGGTTCCGCCGAACACGGCCACACAGATCGAGTAGGGCACTCCGACGCCCACGGTGCGGATGCTGGTGGGGAACAGCTCGGCGTAGACGGCCGGGACGATCGCCGCGCTGGCGGCGATGAAGATCAGCATGACGGACATGCTGACGGCCAGCTGCCAGGCGGAATCCTTGAGCAGGGCGGTCATCGGGAAGTGCATGATGCCGGCGCCGATCGCACCGGCCCACAAGACTTTCTTGCGTCCGATCCGGTCCGCCAGCTTGCCCCAGAAGGGCAGCGCCGCGATGAACACGATGTTGCCGATCACGCCGGCCCACAGGGCCTCGCCCCGGTCGATCTTCAGGGCTGTGGTGGCGTAGCTGGGGGCGACGACACCCCAGATGTAGTAGATCACGGTCAGGCCGACCGTCAGGCCGATCACCTGGAGGGCCTGCTTGCGGTGGCGGACAATCTGCGGCCAGATCGGAGCGCGCTTCTCCGTCGCGGCCTCCCCCTCGAAGACGTCCGTTTCGTGCAGCCGGGACCGCATGATCAGCGCGTAGAGACCCATGGCCGCGCCGATCAGGAACGGGATGCGCCAGCCCCACGCGTTCATGAGTTCGGTGCTCAGCGTCATGTTCAGCACGGCACCGAGCAGGGTTCCGAACAGGATGCCCACGGTGCCGGAGGTATAGATCAGGGTGGCCCAGAAGCCGCGGTGTTCCTTCGGCGCCATTTCGGACAGGTACGTCTGCGACGACGGCAGCTCGCCGCCGTGGGCCAGGCCCTGGATCAGGCGCGCCACCAGGAGCGTGAGCGATGCCCAGACGCCGACCGCCGCGAACGTCGGCGCGATGCCGATCATCAGGCTGCCCACCGACGCCAGCCCCACGGCCAGGGTCATGGAAGCCTTCCGGCCGATCCGGTCACCGATCCAACCGAACAGGAAGCCGCCGAAAGGGCGGGCAACGAAGCCGACGGCGAAAATCGCCAGCGTGGACAGCACCGCGGACGCAGGATCCGACTTGCTGAAAAGCTGGCTGGCGATGAACGGCGTGAACGTGGCGTAGATGGCCCAGTCATACCATTCGACGGCATTGCCGATGCCGGTGCCGACGAGCGTCTTGCGGGTGGATGTTCGTGTTGCCGCCGGCGTGATCGTGGCTGCAGTCATGGTCTTCTCCCTCGGGGGTGCGGGCTAGGAAAGGGCGGAGGCGGCGGCAACCGTGTTGGCCGCGGCAGGAGCGTCGGCGGCCGCGAGTGCGGCCAGCCTTGAGATGGCGAGCTCGGCGTAGAGTGCGGCGCCGTCAGCCAGCACGCCGTCGTCGAACGTGGCGTACGGGGAGTGGTTGAACGCGGAGGTGGCATGGTCGGTGTCCCGGGGGACGGCGCTCAGCCCGATGAACGTGCCGGGGACCTCGGCCAGAACCCTCGAGAAGTCTTCGGAGCCGCTCAGCGTGGTGGCCCAGCGGGAGAGCCGGGAGTCGCCGAACAGGCCCGCAATGACGTTCTCCGCGGTGTGCGTTTCGTCCTCGTCCGTGATGGTCAGCGGATACTCCTGCTGGTAGTCGACGTCGACGTCCAAGCCGTGTGCCGCCGCGATTCCCTTCAGCAGCCGCGGCACGGCGTCCATCATTTTCTGCCGGGCTTCCTCGGAGAAGGTGCTGATGGTGGCCTCGATGCGTGCGGTTTCCGGGATGA
>NZ_CAKKMM010000224.1:0-6561 GCF_918698205.1 Microbacterium sp. Bi128
CGCCAAGGCCGTCCAAGGCCAGATCGACTGGGACCCGGCGCTCTTCACCTACGAATTCGGCGACCCCGACTCGCGCAATGACAGCGACTCGGCCCCGCACACCATGCACGGCGTCGTCATCAACCCGTTCTTCGAGTGGGACGGCGACCGCCAGCTGCGGATCCCCTACCACCAGTCGGTCATCTACGAGGCGCACGTCAAGGGCCTGACCGAGCTCCACCCGGAAATTCCCGAAGAGCAGCGCGGCACCTATGCCGGCGTGTCCCACCCGGCCGTGATTGAGCACCTGAAGAAGCTCGGCGTCACCGCGATCGAGCTCATGCCCGTCCACCAGTTCGTCAACGACGGCACGCTCGAGGAGAAGGGCCTCAACAACTACTGGGGCTACAACACCATCGGCTTCTTCGCCCCGCAAAACACCTACAGCTCCTCCGGCGACGTCGGGCACCAGGTGCAGGAGTTCAAGGCCATGGTCCGCGAGCTGCACAAGGCCGGCATCGAAGTGATCCTGGACGTGGTGTACAACCACACCGCTGAAGGCAACCACCTCGGCCCCACGCTGTCCTTCAAGGGCATCGACAACCAGGCCTACTACCGGCTGGTGGACGATGACCAGAAGCACTACATGGACTACACCGGCACCGGTAACTCCCTCAACGTCCGGCACCCGCACTCCCTTCAGCTGCTGATGGACTCCCTGCGCTACTGGGTGACGGAAATGCACGTCGACGGCTTCCGCTTCGACCTCGCCTCCACCCTGGCCCGCGAGTTCTACGACGTGGACAAGCTGTCCACCTTCTTCGAACTCATCCAGCAGGACCCGATCGTCTCCCAGGTCAAGCTGATCGCCGAGCCGTGGGACATCGGCCCGGGCGGCTACCAGGTGGGCAACTTCCCGCCCCAGTGGACCGAGTGGAACGGCAAATACCGCGACACGGTCCGCGACTTCTGGCGCGGCGAGCCCTCGACCCTGGGCGAATTCGCCTCCCGCCTGACCGGTTCCGCGGACCTCTACGAAAGCTCCGCCCGGCGCCCGGTGGCCTCGATCAACTTCGTCACGGCGCACGACGGCTTTACCATGCGCGACCTCGTGTCCTACAACGAGAAGCACAACGACGCCAACGGCGAAGGCAACAACGACGGCGAATCCCACAACCGCTCCTGGAACTGCGGCGAGGAAGGGGACACGGACAACGACCAGGTCCTGACCCTCCGTGCCCGCCAGCAGCGCAACTTCATCGCCACCTTGCTGCTCTCGCAGGGCGTCCCGATGCTCCTGCACGGCGACGAGCTCGGCCGCACCCAGCAGGGCAACAACAACACCTACTGCCAGGACTCCGAGCTGAGCTGGATCCACTGGGACGCGATGGACCAGCCGCTGGTGGAGTTCACCGCCGTCGTCAACAAGATCCGGCACGACCACCCGACGTTCCGCCGCAGCCGCTTCTTCGACGGCCGCCCGGTGGTCCGCGGTGAGGGCGAGAAACTGCCGGACATCGTCTGGCTGAAGACCGACGGCACCGGAATGCTCCCGGAGGACTGGGGCAGCGGCTTCGGCCGGACCATCGGCGTGTTCTACAACGGCCACGGCATCCAGGAACAGGACTCCCGGGGACGCCGGATCACCGACGACAGTTTCCTGCTCGGCTTCAACGCCCACGACGGCGACGTGGACTTCGCCCTGCCGGCCGAGGAGTACTCACGGTTCTGGGACGTGCTGGTGGACACCGCAGACCAGGCGGACACTGAGGCCCCGCTGAAAGCCGGGTCCGTGCTGAAGCTGGCGGCAAAGTCGATGGTGGTGCTCCGGGCCCACTCCGGCCCCGAGGTGGAGGTGGACTACTCCGCGGCAGCCTCCCTCGCCGCGATGGCCGAGCACGAGGATTCGGCGGATGCAGGTTCTGCGGACCCGGCACCGGAAGCACCGGCGGACCCGGCACCGGAGGCGCCGGCTCCGGCGGACCCGGCTCCGGAGGCCCCGGCAACCGGCGCCTCCAAGGGCCCGGCTAAAGCCTCCGGCTCGAAAAAGGCGGGGGCCGACAAGCCGAAGACCCCGAAGGGCCGGGCTAAATGAGAACCCCCGTCTCGACGTACCGGCTGCAGATCCGGCCCGGGTTTACGCTGCAGGACGCCGCGCAGACCGTGCCGTACCTGAAGTCGCTGGGCGTGGACTGGATCTACCTCTCGCCGATCCTCACGGCGGAGCGCGGCTCGGACCACGGCTACGACGTCACCGATCCCTCCGCCATTGATCCGGACCGGGGCGGCGCGGACGGCCTGCTGGCGGCGTCGGCCGCCGCGCGGGAGGCCGGCATGGGGGTGCTGGTCGATATCGTGCCCAACCACGTCGGCGTCGCGACCCCGGCCCAGAACCCGTGGTGGTGGTCGCTCCTGAAGGAGGGGCAGCAGTCCCGCTACGCGCAGGCGTTCGACGTCGACTGGGACTTCGGCGGCGGCCGGGTGCGGATCCCGGTGCTGGGGGACGACTCCGACGTCGACGCGCTGGAAATCAAGGACGGGGAACTGCGCTACTACGACCACCGCTTTCCGCTTGCAGAGGGCACGTACACCGCAGGTGACTCCACTGCCGACGATCCCCGCGAGGTCCATGACCGTCAGCACTACGAACTGATCGGCTGGCGCCGGGCCGACACGGACCTGAACTACCGCCGGTTCTTTGCCGTCAACAGCCTGGCCGGGATCCGGGTGGAGATCCCCGAGGTCTTCGATGAAGCCCACGCGGAGGTTGTGCGCTGGTTCCGGGAGGGGCTCGTCGACGGGCTGCGGATCGACCACCCGGACGGCCTCGCCGATCCGGAGGGATACCTGCACCGGCTGCGGGAGGCCACGGGCGGCAGCTACCTGCTGATCGAGAAGATCCTGGAACCGGGCGAGGCCCTGCCGGCCGGCTTCGAGTGCGAGGGCACCACCGGCTACGACGCCCTCGCTGACGTGGACCGGGTGTTCGTCGACGCCGCGGGCCAGGCCCCGCTTGACGCGCTCGACGCCGAACTGCGCGGCGGTGCTGCCGACTACGAGGACATGATCCGCGGCACCAAACGGCGGATCACGGACGGAATCCTGCACTCGGAGATGCTCCGGCTGGCACGGCTGGTCCCTGCCGCGGCAGGACTGGGCCAGGAAGCCGCGGCGGACGCACTGTCCGAGATCATCGCCGCGTTCCCGGTCTACCGCGGCTACCTTCCGGAGGGTGCTGACGTCCTGAAGGAGGCATGCGAACTCGCGGTCCGCCGCCGCCCCGAACTGGAAGGCGCCGTCGGCGTGCTGCTGCCGCTGCTGCTCGACGCGCAGGCAGCCCCCTCCGCAGAACTCGGCATGCGCTTCCAGCAGACCTCCGGGATGGTCATGGCCAAGGGCGTGGAAGACACCGCGTTCTTCCGCTACACCCGGCTGGGCACCCTGACCGAAGTCGGCGCCGACCCCACCGAGTTCGCCGTGGCACCGGAAGAATTCCACACCCGGATGGCCCGGCGCCAGGCCGAGCTGCCGTTGTCCATGACCACCCTCAGCACCCACGACACCAAGCGCAGCGAGGACACCCGGGCCCGGATCTCGGTGCTGGCCGAGCTCGCACCTGAATGGCAGGCATCCCTGCAGCGGCTGCAGAAGCTTGCGCCGCTGCCGGACGGACCGCTGGCCAACCTGCTGTGGCAGGCCGTCGCGGGCGTCTGGCCCGCAGACCGGGACCGGCTGCAGTCCTACGCGCAAAAAGCCGCCCGGGAGGCCGGGAACTCGACCAACTGGATCGATCCGGACGAGGCCTTCGAGGCGAAACTTGCAGCCGCCGTCGACGCCGCCTTCGACACCCCGGAGGTGACCGCCGAACTTGAGTCCCTCGTGGCCCTGCTGGAGCCCTACGGGGCCGCCAATTCCCTGGGCGCCAAGCTCGTGCAGCTCACCATGCCCGGGGTGCCGGACGTGTACCAGGGCACCGAATTCTGGGACCGCTCGCTGACTGATCCGGACAACCGGCGGCCGTTCGACTTCGGTGCCCGCCGGCGCGCCCTCGCCGCGCTCGATGCCGGTGAGCGTCCGGCGTCGTTCCTGGACGAGGCAGCGAAACTCCTCGTCACCTCGCGGGCCCTGCGGCTGCGCCGGGACCGGCCGGAGCTGTTCACCGGGTACGCCCCGGTCACCGCCACGGGCGACGCCGCTGCGCACCTGCTCGCCTTTGACCGCGGGACTCCCGCAGCCCCGGGGGCGCTGACGCTCGCCACCCGGCTGCCCCGCGGGCTGGAGCAGCGCGGCGGATGGCAGGACACGACCGTCGAGCTCGCCGCGGCCATGGCCGATGAACTGACCGGTGCCACACACGGTCCGGGCGCCGTGGCGGTGGGGGAGATCCTGCGGGACTACCCCGTGGCCCTCCTGGTGCCCACCGCCTAAGCAGACCTTCGATATGGGGAATAGTACCGACATGGGGAACGGAAGAATGCCATGACCTTGCCTGCACACGGAAGCGACCGCTTCGATCTCTGGGCACCGGAAGCGCAGGACGTCACGCTCCTCGCTGACGGCCGGAAGTACGACATGACCCGCCGCGGCGCGGAGGCACCCGGCTGGTGGACCGCCGCCGGGGCGCCCGCCGCCGGGGACGTGGACTATGGCTACCTGGTGGACGGGGATCCCACCCCGCTGCCGGACGCGCGGTCCCGCCGCCAGCCCGCGGGCGTGCACGCGCTCTCCCGCACGTTCGACGCCGGAGAATACCAGTGGGCTGACGGCCAGTGGGCGGGGCGGGAGCTCAAGGGCGCCGTCATCTACGAACTCCATGTGGGCACCTTCACGCCGGAGGGAACACTGGACGCCGCGGCAGGGAAGCTGGCGTACCTGGCGGAGCTGGGCATCGACTTCGTCGAGCTGCTGCCGGTCAACGGGTTCAACGGCACCCACAACTGGGGCTACGACGGTGTCCTCTGGTACGCCGTGCACGAAGGCTACGGCGGACCCGCCGCGTACCAGCGCTTCGTGGACGCCGCCCACGCCGCCGGCCTGGGCGTCATCCAGGACGTCGTCTACAACCACCTCGGCCCCAGCGGCAACTATCTTCCCCGGTTCGGGCCCTACCTGAAATCGGGGGAGGGCAACACCTGGGGCGACTCGGTTAACCTTGACGGCCCGGAGTCGGACGAGGTGCGCCGCTACATCCTGGACAACGCCGCGATGTGGCTGCGCGATTACCACGTGGACGGCCTGCGCCTGGACGCCGTGCACGCCTTCAAGGACGAGCGCGCCGTGCACCTGCTGGAGGACTTCGGCGCCCTCGCCGACGAAATAGCCGCCGAGACCGGACGTCCGGCCACGATGATCGCGGAATCGGACCTGAACAACCCGCGCCTGCTCTACCCGCGGGACACCAACGGGTACGGGCTGGCCGGGCAGTGGAGCGATGACTTCCACCACGCCGTCCACGTCAACGTCAGCGGCGAAACCACCGGCTACTACGCCGACTTCGACTCGATCGGGGCACTGGCCAAGGTCCTGGAGCGCGGGTTCTTCCACGACGGCAGCTACTCCAGCTTCCGCGCCCGCCATCACGGCCGGCCCATCGACCCGGCCCAGGTCCACCCGGCCGCGCTGGTGGTGTGCAGCCAGAACCACGACCAGATCGGCAACCGTGCCACCGGGGACAGGCTGTCCCAGACCCTGGGCTACGGGCCGCTCGCGCTCGCCGCCGTCGCCACCCTGACTTCGCCGTTCACGCCCATGCTGTTCATGGGCGAGGAATACGGGGCCACCACGCCGTGGCAGTTCTTCACCTCCCACCCGGAACCGGAGCTGGGCAAGGCGACGGCCGAGGGCCGGATCAGGGAGTTCGAGCGCATGGGCTGGGACCCCGCCGTCGTCCCTGACCCGCAGGATCCGGAGACCTTCACCCGGTCCAAGCTGGACTGGGCCGAGGCCTCGGGAGGGGACCACGCCCGCCTCCTGGAGCTGTACCGGGCGCTCATCGCGCTGCGCCGCACCACGCCGGACCTGACGGAACCCGGTTTCGAGGACACCGCCGTCGACGTCAGCGAGGACGAGGGCTGGCTGCTGCTGCGCCGCGGCCGCACCGAGGTGGCGATGAACTTTTCCGCCGAGGCGCGGCGGGTCCCGGTCCGCGGGGCGGCCCTGGCCCTGGCAACCGACGACGGCGTCCGGCTGGACCCGGCTTCCGATGCTGAACCCGCTCATGGCGGCGCGGCGCCGGCCACAACACTGCATCTACCCGGCCACAGCGCCGCGGTACTCACCCACTAAGGCAGGATATGACGTATGACATATTTGGCAGCTGATACCCGCTACGACTCCATGCCCTACCGCCGCGTGGGGCGCAGCGGCCTGAAACTCCCGGCCATCTCACTGGGCCTGTGGCACAACTTCGGCGACGACAAGCCGTTCGAGATCCAGCGCGCCATCCTGCGCCGGGCCTTCGACCTGGGCGTCACCCACTTTGACCTCGCCAACAACTACGGACCGCCCTATGGCAGCGCCGAGACCAACTTCGGCCGCCACTTCAAGGACGACTTCAAGCCGTACCGCGACGAGCTGATCATC
>NZ_CAKKMM010000225.1:0-6532 GCF_918698205.1 Microbacterium sp. Bi128
GTGATGAACAGGAAGCACGTCAGGTAGAACGCCCCCATCAGGATGCCGAGGCTGATCACGGCCTGGAACCCGGTCTTGCCGACGACCGCGGCGATCGCACCGAACGCACCGATCGGGGCCAGCCACAGGATCATGCCCAGGATGCGGAAGACCAGCGCCTGGAAGTTACGGATGCCCTCGACCATGCGCGCCCCGCGCTCGCCCATGCCCTGCAGCGCGAAGCCGACGAGCAGGGCGATGAACAGCGCCTGCAGGATGCTGCCGCCGGTGAACGCCGAGAAGAACGTCGTCGGAATGATGCCCAGGATGAACTCCTGCGTCGTGGTGGCCTCGGGGGCTGCCTCGTACGTGGCACCGGCGATGTTCAGCCCCTCGCCGGGGTGGATGATGTTGCCGACGACGAGGCCGATGACCAGCGCGAACGACGACATGACGAGGAAGTAGAGCATCGCCAGTCCGCCGATCTTGCCGACGGTCGAGGCCTTCGCGATGGAGCCGATGCCGACGACGATCGTGCAGAAGATCACCGGCGCGATCATCATCTTGATGAGGCTGACGAAGCCCTTGCCGAGGGGCTCGAGGCCCGTCGCGAACTGCGGGGCGGTGAGTCCCACGACGATGCCCGCGACGACGGCGAGGATGACGGCGATGTAGAGCCAGTGGTTGCGGTCGATCTTCTTACGCGGACGACCGTCGCGCGTGGTGCGGAGTGAGAGAGACATCGGCGACTTCCCCTTTTCCTAACGTCTTCGTTGAGTCCGGCGGGGTCGCCGGCGACGTGACGACTCTGCGGGAGCACCGACCCCGGGCCGAGTTGTGGTCGTATTGTTCACGGCAGACCGGAAAGGGCACGGCGTGCGATTGAGCGTGGGCGGACGGCTGGCGATGGTGTCGCTGGGCGTCGTCGTGCTGGTCGCGGGCGTCCTGGCGGCGCTCATGTCGGTCCAGCTGTCGGACTCCGGTCAGCGGGAGGCCGAGCAAGTGACGCGCTCGGTGGCCGAGACCCTCGCGCACGAACCGGAGGTGGCCGCGCTCGTGCGCGAGCGGGACTCCGACACGCTGCAGCCGATGGTCGAGGCGATCCTGTCGGACGCCGACCTGTCGTTCGTGACGATCATGACGCCCGACGGCATCCGGTTGACCCACCGCAATCGCTCCGAGATCGGCGAACCGTACCTGGGCTCGCGCGAGGAGGCGCTCGCGGGAAGCACGCACACCGAGGTGTACGGCGGCACCCTGGGACCCTCGGTCCGCACGATCGCGCCGATCCGCGCGGACGGCGCCGACGAGGGCGAGATCGTCGGCCTCGTCTCGGTCGGTGTCACCCTCGGCGCGGTGCAGGCCGATCTCGCCGCACGCGTGCCGCTCATCGTCACCGCCGCGGCCGGGATCGTGGGGATCGGCATCCTCGGCGCGCTCTACGTCCGCCGCAGCGCCCGCCGCGTCACCGGCTCGTACACGCCCCGCGAACTCGCGCGGCTCGTCGAGAGCTACGAGACCGTCCTGCACTCGCTGCGCGAGGGGCTCGTCGTCACCGACCACGAGGGCCGGATCGTGCTGTACAACGACGAGGCGGCCGACCTGTTGGGCCTTCCCCCCGCGACGACGGGGCAGGTGAGCCTGGACCCGCGGGAGATCGACATGGATGCCGCCCTGGCCGAGGCACTCGTGAGTGGCCGCCGCATGGTCGAGGAGACGGTCGTCACGGGCGATCGCGTGCTGCTGATCAACCAAGAGGAGGCGCGCGACCTGACCGGCCGCCGCGCTCCCGAGCGGGGGCGTGTGATGACCCTGCGCGACCGTTCCGAGCTGCAGGCGTTGCTCGGCGAGCTCGAGGGGGTGCGCACCCTGAGCGACACCCTGAGGTCGCAGACGCACGAGCACGGCAACCGTCTGCACGCGCTGCTGGCGTTGCTCGAGCTCGGCCGCATCGACGACGCGCGCCGGCTCATCGCGGCCTCCACCCAGGATCGGCAGGCGCTCGCCGACCGCCTGGTCTCGGGCAATGACGGCGCCGTCGTGGTGGCCCTGCTGCTGGGCAAGCTCGACGAGGCCGCCGAGCACGGCGTGACCCTCGACCTCGACGTCGAGGAGCCCACGCCCGCGCTGCCGCTCGCCCCGGCCGAGGCGGTGACGATGGTCGGCAACCTCGTGGACAATGCGATGGATGCCGCGGCCGCCGGCGCGGATCCGCGGTGGGTGCGCGCTTCCCTGACGCGAAGGGGTGCCGACGTCGCGATCGAGGTGAGCGACAGCGGGACGGGCTTCGACCCGAGTCTGGCGGACCCGTTCGCCTTCGGTGCGTCGACCAAGGATGCCGCGACCCCGGGCGGTCGCGGGGTGGGACTCGCCCTCGTGCGCGACATCGTCGCGGCCCACGGGGGCACCCTCCGCGTCACCGCCGACCCCACGACCGTGCGGGTCCTGCTGCCCGCTCCCGTCGAGGCGGTGCCCGCGTGATCCGTGTGCTCATCGTCGACGACGATGCCCTCGCCCTCGAACTGCACACCGCCTACGTCGAACGGCTGCCGGGATTCGTGGTGGCAGGTCAGGCCGCGGGCGCTCGCGCGGCCCTGACCGCGATCGCCGACCCCGACCGTCCGATCGACCTCGTGCTGCTGGACATGACGATGCCGGACGGCGGCGGACTCGACGTCGCCCGGCGCGTGCGCGCGATGGGCGCGGGCGTCGACATCATCGCGGTGACGGCGGTCCGGGATGCCGCGACCGTCCGCGCCGCGGTGTCGAGCGGCGTCGTGCAGTACCTCATCAAGCCGTTCACGTTCGCCGCCTTCCGCGAGCGCCTCGAGGCCTACCGCGCCTACGTCGAGGGGCTCGATCGCGCCGCCGGCGAAGCGACCCAGTCCGAGGTCGACGCCCTGCTGGGGACGCTCCGCACCGTCGCGCCGACGCTTCCGAAAGGCCTGAGCGACGAGACGCTGCAGGCCGTCGCCGAGCGGGTCCGCACCGCCGCGGCGGCGGTGTCCTCGACCGAGGTGGGCGAGCGCGAGGGCATGTCGCGTGTGACCGCGCGCCGCTACCTCGAGCACTTGGCCGACGTGGGCCGCGTGCGCCGCGAACCCCGCTACGGCGGCCCCGGCCGCCCCGAGATCACGTACGCCTGGGTCCGCGGCTGACGCCTCGCCCCCGCCCCGCGCCCAGATCACGTGATCTCGCCGACCGTACATGCGATGGCGTGCAACGCCGCGTCACTTCGGCCAGATCACGTGAACTGGCGGTGCCCCGCCCCCGCGCGACCCCGCGTCAGAGGCCGAACGCGGCGCGGACACCCTCGTTCACGACGACGCCCGCGCGGACGTTCAGGCCGCGCGCGAGAGCCGGATCGATGGATGCCGCGGCCTCCCAGCCCGCGTCCGCGATGCGGGTGATGTACGGCAGCGTCGCGTTGGAGAGGGCGCGCGTGGAGGTGTGGGGCACCGCCCCGGGCATGTTCGCGACGCAGTAGTAGACGGAGTCGTGGACGCGGAACGTCGGGGCGTCGTGCGTCGTGGCGCGCGAGCCCTCGAAGCAGCCGCCCTGGTCGATCGCGATGTCCACGAGCACCGAGCCCGGCTTCATCGCCGCGACCATGTCGTCGGTGACGAGCTGGGGTGCCGCCGCCCCCGGGATCAGCACCGACCCGATGACGAGATCGGCGTCGGCGAGCTGTTCGGCGATCTCGAGTCGGGTCGACGCGCGCGTCTGGATCGCGCCGCCGAAACGCTCTTCGAGCTGACGGAGCTTGGGCAGCGAGATGTCGATGACGGTGACGTCCGCCCCGAGTCCGAGTGCGTTGGCGGCGGCGTGCTCGCCGGCGACACCACCGCCGATGACCACGACCTTCGCCTTGGGGGTGCCGGGGACGCCACCGGGGAGGAGTCCCCGTCCGCCCGAGGCGCGGAGCAGATGGTGGGCGCCCTCGATGATCGACAGGCGACCGGCGACTTCGCTCATCGGCGCGAGGAGGGGAAGCGCCCGATCGGCCGTCTGCACCGTCTCGTACGCGACCGCCGTCGTCCCGGCCGCCATGAGGGCGTCGGTGAGCGGCCGGTCGGCGGCCAGGTGCAGGTAGGTGAAGAGCGTGAGGTCGGCGCGGAGGAAGCCGTACTCGGGGGCGATCGGCTCCTTGACCTTGACCAGCAGCTCGGCGCGCGCCCACGTCTCGTCGGCGGTGGCGACGATCTCGGCGCCGGCGGCGCGGTACTGCTCGTCCGAGAACCCGCTGCCCTCGCCGGCGCCCGCCTGGACGAGCACCTGGTGCCCGCGATGCACGAGAGCATCGACGCCCGCGGGCGTCATCGCAACGCGGTTCTCGTTGTTCTTGATCTCGGTGGGCACGGCGACGCGCATCGGTCTCTCCTCGAGGTGGTGGTGGCAGGAAGAATCGCAGGAAATGGTGTTTCCGTGACGTAAATCCGCAGAATCTTCGTGATGGATGCCATTCACCTCGGTATCGTCGGCATCCGAACGATTCTGCAGCGGAACGAACCGAAGGATCTGCGATGGCCGACGACGATCTCCATCCGCTCGACGCGCGGATCATCGAGCTGCTCTCCACCGATGCGCGCATGACCAATGCCGCCCTCGCCGACGCGCTCGGCGTCGCGGCATCCACCGCTCACACCCGGGTGCGGAGCCTCGTCGACCGGGGCCTCATCACCGGCTTCCACGCCGCGGTCGACCAGAGCCGGCTCGGGCGCGGCCTCCAGGCGATCGTCGGGGTCACCCTGCGGCCCGGCCAGCGGCACGAGAGCATCCGCGCGTTCGCCCAGGACGTGCGGAAGCACCCCGACGTCATCCAACTCTTCTTCCTCGGCGGGGCCGACGATTTCCTCGTGCACATCGCCGTGGACGACTCCTCCGCCGTGCGCCGCTTCGTCGTCGACCAGCTCTCGGCCCGGCACAGCGTGGCATCCACGCGCACGAGCATCATCTTCGAGTACCACCGCAACGCCCTGGCAGCCGACTTCGACTGAGCCGGGAGGTGGTCAGTCCCGCGCGAACGACTGCACGATGCCCTTCGCCGTGACCGGCTCGCGCCCGAGAAGGTCGCGCAACGCCGGATCGGTGCCGGCGAAGAAGCCGCCCGCCGCCGCACGGAAGATCCCCAGGGTGAATCGAGCGGCCCCGGCCGGCTGCCCGGCCGCGATCGCCCTCTGCACCCACTCGTCCTCGTCGACCGCCTCGACGCCCACCTCGCGGTGCGCGGCCTCGCCCACCCAGCGCGCGAGATCGGCGAAGCGCGGCGCGTCGGTCGCCGTCAGCACCACCGGCCCCGTGGGCAGGTCGTCGCGCACGAGGAGCAGCGCCGCCGCCTCCGCGGCGTCTTCGCGCGAGGTCCACGACACCGGTCCGTCCGCGGGCACCGACACCACACCGGTCTCGCGCCACGGGCCGAGCATCCACGCGAGCGTGTGCGCGTAGAAGCCGTTGCGCAGGGCCGTCCAGGGCAGGCCGGAGTCGGCGAGCAGGGCCTCGGTCGCGGCGTGATCGCGCGCGGGGGCGAACGGCGACGCCTCGTGGGCGCCCTGGTGGCTCGTGTAGAGCACGTGACCGACGCCCGCGGATGCCGCCGCACGAACGGCCGCGGCGTGCAGGGCGACCGCATCGGCACTCTGGTCGTTCGACGACACGAGGAGCAATCGGTCGGCACCCTCGAACGCGGAGGGCAGACCCTCGGGATCCGCGTAGTCACCGCGTCGGACGGCGACCCCGCGGGTGGCGAACCGCTCGGCGCGCGCAGGATCGCGAACGACCACGGTGAGCTCCGATGGGTCGACGTTCTGCAGCAGGTGGTCGACCGTGCGGCCGTTCAACGCACCCGTGGCGCCAGTGATCGTGATCATTGTCATTCCTCTCATGTTATCAGTGGAAACACCGAGAAGGTAGCACTGATTACCGTCGATAACAAGTCGCTGTTATCGTCCTCACATGGCTTCCTCGACCCCCCGCGACGATGTGAGAGAACGGATCATCGGTGCCGCCGCCGATCTCCTGAGGGACGAGGGATCGGCCGGCGTGACGACCCGCGCCGTCGCGGAGCGCGCCGGCGTGCAGGCTCCGACGATCTACCGCCTGTTCGGCGACAAGGACGGTCTGCTCGACGCGGTCGCCGAGCAGGCAATGGCTCGGTTCAGTGCTGCGAAGGTCTCCGCGCTCTCTCCCGCGTCAGCGCCGGCAGACCCCGTCGACGAGCTTCGGCACGGCTGGGCCGAGACCGTGCGGTTCGGACTGGAGAACCCCGACCTCTACGTCATCCTCAGTGATCCTCGGCGCGGCCGCGACTCGCCCGCGCTCGCGACCGGCACGCGCGCGCTGGCCGAACGCGTGCGCCGCGTGGCCGCGGCGGGGCGTCTCCGTGTCCCCGAGGCTCGGGCCGTGGCACTGATCCACGCCGCCGGCACAGGGGTCATCCTGTCACTCCTCGAGGAGCCGGTCGACGAGCGCGATCCCGAGCTGGCCGAGACGCTCTTCGGCGCCGTGCTCGACCGCATCCTCGTCGAGGCGGAGGAGCCCTCCCCCGACCCCGCGC
>NZ_CAKKMM010000226.1:0-6518 GCF_918698205.1 Microbacterium sp. Bi128
GCCCTCCCCAAGGACTGGGACCCCACCGCTTCCACACTCTAGGGACCAGCAATGAATTCCCACGAAACCACCCCCGGCCCCGCCGCCGGTTCACGTTTGGGTGTGGCCATGATCGGGTACGCGTTCATGGGCAAGGCCCACTCGAACGCCTGGCGGAATGTTGCCAGCTACTTCGACGTCCCGGCGTTCGAACGGCGCGTCCTGGTCGGCCGCGACCGGGACGGCGTCGCCGAGGCGGCCGCAAAGTACGGCTGGGCCGAGTCCGCCACGGACTGGCGCGCAGTGATCGCCCGGGATGACATCCACATCGTCGATATCTGCGCGCCGGGGTTCATGCACGCGGAAATCGCCATCGCCGCGCTGGCCGCCGGCAAGCACGTCCTGGTCGAGAAACCGCTGGCCAACACCCTCGCCGAGGCCGAGGCCATGGCGGAGGCGGCCCGGACCGCGCGGGGGCAAGGCGTGCAGTCCATGATCGGCTTCAACTACCGCCGGGTCCCGGCCCTGGCGCTGGCCCGGGAGCTGATCGCGGAGGGCCGGCTCGGCGCCGTCCGGCACGTCCGGGCCGCCTACCTGCAGGACTGGCTCGTGGACCCGGAGTCGCCCATGACGTGGCGGCTAAACAAGGACACCGCCGGGTCCGGGGCGCTGGGCGATATTGCCAGCCACGCGATCGACCAGGTGCTGTTCCTCCTGGGCGAGCCGGTCACCGAGGTCTCCGGCCGGCTGCACACTTTCACGCCGCGGCGCCCGGGCGCTGCCGGGCTGGAGGAGGTGACGGTCGACGACGCCGCCTGGGCCACGCTGACCCTCGCCTCCGGGGCCATCGCCTCGGTGGAGGTCTCCCGGGTGGCCGCCGGGCGGAAGAACTCGCTCACGCTGGAGATCTATGGCGACAAGGGAGCCCTGCTCTTCGATCTGGAGGATCTGAACGAGCTCGGCTTTCTGGACGCCACACTGCCGGTCCGCGAACAGGGCTTCCGCCGGATCCTCGTCAACGAACCCGAGCACCCGTACCTTGAAGCATGGTGGCCGCAGGGCCACGTGATCGGCTGGGAACACACGTTTACGCACGAGATCCGCGACTTCCTCGTCGCGGTGGGCAACGGAACCCAGCCGTCGCCGTCGTTCGAGGACGGGCTGGCCGTCCAGCGGATCCTCGCCGCCGTGGAGGAAAGCGCCGCGGCCAAAAGTTCACTCATCCAGCTCACCCCGTCCGCACGGACCACCCAAACGATTACCGAAGGAACCTGACATGCCCCGCCCGTACACCCTGTTCACCGGCCAGTGGGCCGATCTGCCCTTTGAGGAAGTCGCCCGCCTGGCCTCCGGCTGGGGCTACGACGGCCTGGAAATCGCTGTCTCCGGTGACCACCTGGACGCCTGGCGCTGGGACGAGCCCGGCTACGTCGAGTCCAAGCTGGCCGTGCTGGAGAAGTACAACCTCAAGGTCTGGGCAATCTCCAACCACCTCAAGGGCCAGGCGGTGTGCGATGACCCGATCGACTTCCGGCACGAGGCGATCGTCGGGGCCAGGGTCTGGGGCGACGGCGAGCCAGAAGGCGTCCGCCAACGCGCGGCCGAGGAAATGAAACACACCGCCCGGCTCGCCAAGGTCCTCGGCGTCGACACCGTGGTCGGGTTCACCGGATCCTCCATCTGGCAGTACGTCGCGATGTTCCCGCCCGTGCCGGAGAAGGTCATCGAGGCCGGCTACCAGGACTTCGCCGACCGCTGGAACCCCATCCTGGACGTCTTCGACGAAAACGGTGTCCGCTTCGCGCACGAGGTCCACCCCTCCGAGATCGCCTACGACTACTGGACCACCGTCCGGACCCTCGAGGCGATCGGGCACCGCGAGGCCTTCGGCCTGAACTGGGACCCGTCCCACTTCATGTGGCAGGGCATCGACCCCGTCTCCTTCATCTGGGACTTCAAGGACAGGATCTACCACGTGGACTGCAAGGACACGAAGCTGCGCCCCACCGGCCGGAACACCGTGCTGGGCTCGCACCTGCCCTGGGGCGACCCGCGCCGTGGCTGGGACTTCGTCTCCGCCGGCCGCGGGGACGTGCCGTGGGAATCGTCCTTTCGCGCCCTGACCGCGATCGGCTACGCCGGCCCCATCTCGGTCGAATGGGAAGATGCCGGCATGGACCGGCTCCACGGCGCCCCCGAAGCCCTCGCCGCGCTGAAGAAGTTCGACTTCCCGGCCTCGAACACCTCCTTCGACGCCGCGTTCAAGCAGTAGCGGGGCGCCGCAGGGTGCGGATCCGCTACGTTTCCGGACAGACGCGGCGAAACCGGTCCGGCGCACCGCGGATCCGCGCTGCGCCGGACCGATTCCGTGGCCCTGGTCCGATTCCGTAGCGGAACTTATCAGTCCACAGCTGTCATCGTCGGGAGCCTCGAGTGCCGGAAATCCCGGAAAACACCATCGCACCGCGGGAACTTCAGCCCGGCCAGCGCTGCGAGGTCTGGATCGCGCCCGTCACAGGTGAGCGCGAGCTGGCGTTCCCCAACGTGGACGTGCTCCTTGAGGCGCCGAACACCTCCCGAGTGCAAGTTCCGCCGACTGTTGACATGGGACTCCGAGCGGTCCGATGCTGAGCTGATCCGGTATTGCTTCCCCCTCGGTGCGGCTTTGCGCATCGAGCAGGTGCAGGAACATTCCCCCTCCTCGTGCGACCCAGCCGAGAGATAGCAAAAAGGAGCACCCCCATGCACATCGACATGCCGACCCGGGACGACGTGGAACGGCTGGCCGCAGCGCGCGATCCACACAGCGTCACCGTGTATCTTTCGACGAGCAGCGTCCCTGCCCATTCGGAGGACAATCAGTCCAGAGCCCGGTCCTTGTTCAGTTCCGCCGTCGCACAGCGCCGCGAAGCGGGAAGCAACGACGCGGTCGTCGCGATAGAAACGTTTCTCGACGAGCTGCTGGGATCCCCGGAATTCTGGTTTGAGATGGGGCGGAGCCTGGCCATCTTCGTGACGCCGACTTCGATTCTCGAGTTCCGTTTGCCCAACGATCTCGAAGACCACGTAAGCGTGGCCGATCGTTTCGCCATCACACCGCTCCTCCGTGCCCTCACCTTCCCCAACGCGGCGCTCGTGCTCGCCATCTCCCAGAACGGGGCACGGCTCATCGAGGTCACGGCGGACCGACCGGCCGAAGAGGTCACAGTACCGGGCATGCCACAGGGTGCAGCCAGTGCCGTCGGGCTCGAATCGATCGGCGGCCGCTCCCACTTCGGGCGGCTGCATGGCGACGAGGGACGAAAGGTACGGCTAGCCCAGTACGCCCGTTCCGTCGACCACGTGCTTCGTCCATTGTTGAACGGGCAGTCCCTGCCGCTGGTGATCGCTGCGACGGAGCCGCTCGCGAGCATCTACCGCAACCTCGCAGGATACGCCCACCTCGCGTCCGAGGGCATCGAGGGGAACCCCGATGAACTGACCCCGGCCCAATTGGCGGAAGCGGCGCGTGGCGTACTTGACCGGATCTATGCGGCCGACCTTGTTGCCCTGCAAACGACGTTTGAAGAGCGTCGCCCCAGCGGCCGCGGCACCGCCGACCTCAGCGACTTGGCGCGGGCCGCCGCCTTCGGCGCCATTGCGACGCTCGCCGTGGACATGGATGCCAGTGTCAAAGGTGCTGTCGGAGACGACGGCGCACTCACCCTGGACGGCGACACCGGACAGGACGTGGTCGAGGAAATCGCTCGCCGGGCCCTCGGCTCGGGCGCCAGGGTCTTCGCCGTGCGCCGATCCGACATGCCGGAAAATGTGGAGGCCGTCGGGATCCTCCGCTACGCCATCTGATATGTAGCCCCCAACCACGCCAGTTCTTATTGATGCCCGGGCCCCGCCGCGGGCTAGGGTTTAGCCATGACGCACCGGATCCGGACAGCAACCGCGGACGACGCCGGGAAGCTGGCCGCACTCGCGGCCGTCACCTTCCCGCTCGCGTGCCCGCCGGAGTCCCGGCCGGAGGACATCGCGGCCCACCTCGCCAATACCCTGAGCGAGGCAAATTTCCGGGCCTATCTGGCAGATCCAGAGGTCACGGTGCTGGTGATCGACGCCGACGGCGACCTCCGCGGTTACAGCCTGCTGGTGGCCCGCCCCGCCCGGGACCCGGACGTAGCCGCCATCCTGGGCGAGCTGCCGTGCACCGAACTGAGCAAATGCTACGTCCACCCGGACCACCACGGGCTCGGCGCCTCGGCCGAACTGATGCACGCCAGCATCGGCGCGGCTGCGGAAGCCGGCGCCCGCGGGCTCTGGCTCGGCGTGAACAGCCAGAACGCCCGGGCCATCCGGTTCTACGAAAAGTCCGGCTTCCGCAAGGTCGGCACCAAGTCCTTCCAGCTCGGCACCACCGTGGAGCACGACTTCGTGATGGAGCGCCCAGTCGCGCCGTGAGGCCGCGGGCGCCGGCCGGCCCTCAGCCGGGAGGACCCTTAGCCGTGGGGCCGTGACGAAGCCGACAGGCCGCCGGGGAATGGACCCGGCGGCGGCGCGGTTGTTGCGGGCATGAAGATTGAGATCTGGTCCGACGTCGCCTGCCCCTGGTGCTACATCGGCAAACGCCGTTTCGAAACCGCCCTCGCGGCCTTCCCGCACCGCGATTCCGTGGAGGTGCAGTGGCGCAGCTACCAGCTGGACCCCACGCTCCCGGAGCACTACGACGGCACCGAACTGGACTACCTGAGCACGCGCAAGGGCATGGCGCCGGCGCAGGTATCGCAGATGTTCGAGCACGTCGCGGCCCAGGCCAAGGGCGAGGGGCTGAACTACCGGTTCGACGCCGTCGTGGTCGCCAACAGCTTCACGGCCCACCGACTGATCCACCTCGCCGCCGCCCACGGCCAGCAGGACGCCGCGAAGGAACGCCTGCTCAGCGACCACTTCGAGCATGGCAAGGACATCGGCAGCCAGGACTACCTGACCGCCCTGGGCCTGGACCTCGGACTCGATGCGGGCGAACTGGCGGAACTGTTCAGCACCGAGGCCTACGCCGACGCCGTCCGCAACGACATCGTCGAGGCCCGCGCCCTGGGCATCAGCGGCGTCCCGTTCTTCGTGATCGACCGGAAGTTCGGACTCTCCGGTGCCCAACCCGCCGAAACCTTCACCGCCGCCCTCGAGCAGGCGTGGCAGGACAGCCACCCGCTGGTCATGGTGGGCGCCGGCGCGGAGGCTGCGGACGCCACCACCGATTCCCCCGCGGAATCCGGCGCCTGCGGCCCGGACGGCTGCCCCGTCTGAGCCCGGCATCGTCGAAGTCGCCGGAAACTCCCGGATTCGCCGGAAGTTTCCGGCGACTCGGGGCGTTTCCAGCGAACTCCCGGCACGGGTGGCACCTGCGGCTTCGGGCGGCCCGGCCTAGAGTGGATCATGGACACTTCGGCCGGACCGGACGGACCCCGGACCTCCCTGTTTACCGACCACTATGAGCTGACCATGTTCCAGGCGGCCCTCCACTCCGGGGCCGCGCACCGCCGGTCCGTCTTCCAGGCCTTCGCCAGGGGACTGCCGTCCGGGCGCCGGTACGGGATCGTGGCCGGCACCGGCCGGCTCCTCGAGGGAATCGCGAACTTCCGCTTCAACGAGGACGACGTCGATTTCCTGGCCGCCACCGGCGTGGTCCATGAGGACACCCTGGAGCATCTGGCCGCCTTCCGGTTCTCCGGCGACATCTGGGGCTATCCGGAAGGTGAAGCCTACTTCCCGCACTCCCCCGTCCTGATCGTCGAATCGACGTTCGCCGAGGCCTGCGTCCTGGAGACCTACGTCCTGTCGGTGCTGAACCATGACAGCGCCATCGCCTCGGCCGCATCCCGGATGACCAGCGCCGCCGGCGGCAGGCCCTGCATTGAGATGGGCTCCCGCCGCACCCACGAGGAAGCGGCCGCCGCGGCGGCCCGCGCGGCTGTCATCGCGGGCTTTTCCGGCACCTCCAACCTGGCCGCCGGGCGGCGTTACGGCCTGCGGACCATCGGCACCGCGGCCCACTCCTTCACCCTGCTCCACGACTCCGAGCGCGACGCTTTCGCGGCGCAGCTTGCCTCGCTCGGGTCCGGCACCACGCTGCTCGTGGACACGTACGACGTCGAACTGGCGGTCCGTACCGCCGTCGACCTCGCCGGAGACAAACTTGGGGCCATCCGGCTGGACTCCGGAGACCTCGTGGCCCAGGCACGGTGGGTCCGGGAACTCCTGGACAGCCTCGGCAACGTGCACACCAGGATCGTGGTGACCTCGGACCTGGACGAATTCGCCGTCGCCGCGCTCCGCTCCGCCCCGGCCGATTCCTATGGCATCGGCACGTCCCTGGTGACCGGATCCGGGGCGCCAACGGCCGGGATGGTCTACAAGCTGGTGAGCCGGGCCGGTGACTCCGGTGAGCTGGCTGCCGTGGCGAAGACCTCGAAGGACAAGATCAACATGGGCGGGCGCAAGTTCGCCGTGCGCCGCCTCGACGACCGCGGCACCGCCACCCACGAGGTCCT
>NZ_CAKKMM010000227.1:0-6435 GCF_918698205.1 Microbacterium sp. Bi128
CCTGGGAAGAAGACCTTGGGGAACACGAGGGCCGAGGCCACGGAGTAGATCGCGAAGTCGTAGTACTCCAGCGAAGTGCCGGTGAGGCTCGCGACATAGGCCTTGAGGGCACCAGGCGGGATCCTCCTCTTGCCGGCGGCCGGGGTGGCCTGATGCGGTGCTGCAGTCATGGTTTTCCTCCAGGTGTGCGGGGTGCTGCCTGTTGCTTGGGTTTAGGTGCGGGTGGTCCCGGCAGAACCGGGGTGTGAAGCGTGAAGCTGCGGCCTAGACGAAGGCGGCGGTGGTGATGTCTGCGGCGTTGAGCGCTTCGCGGACGGCAGCGGCCATGGCGACGGCCCCCGGGGAGTCACCGTGCACGCAGATGCTTTCGGCGCGGATTTTCAGGATGGAGCCGTCGATGGTGCGGATGGCGGAATCGGTGGCCATCCGGAGGACATGCTCAGTGACGAGAGCGGGGTCCTCCAGCACGGCTCCGGGAAGCGTACGGGACACGAGGGTGCCGTCCGGGTTGTAGGCCCGGTCCGCGAAGGCTTCGGTCACCGCGCGGAGGCCGGCGGCCTCGGCCAGGCGCAGCACTTCCGAGCCCGGCAGGCCCAGGATGGGCAGGTTCGGGTCAACGGATTTCACGGCGTCGACGACGGCCTTCGCCTGGCCGGTGTGCGAGACGATCGCGTTGTAGAGGCCGCCGTGCGGCTTGACGTACTTGACCGTGCCGCCCTCGACGGCAGCCAGCGCCTGCAGCGCACCGATCTGGTAGACGACGTCGTCGGCCAGTTCGATCGGGTCGATGTCCAGGAAGCGGCGGCCGAAGCCGGCGAGATCGCGGTAGCCGACGTGGGCGCCGATCACGACGCCGGCGGCAACCGCCTCGCGGCAGGTCCGGCGGATGACGCTGGGGTCGCCCGCATGGAATCCGCACGCCACGTTGGCGCTGGAGACCGAGCGGAACATCGCCGAGTCGTCGCCCAGGGTCCAGCGGCCGAAGGACTCGCCAACGTCGCTGTTCAGGTCAATGCTTGCCATTTGTGATCCTCGTCTCATGATAGCCCCCTACTAGGATGCATCAATTTCTCGGATTGTTCAACAATCCGACGATTCAACATTGGGACAATCGTGTAGATTCGGCACTATGACCACTCCCGATGCAGCTGCCGGCTCTGCCCTAGGCGCAGCTGCGGCGCGGCTGCGCGTGGCCGTCCCCTCCGTGGCGGACCGGGTGGCGGCCGAGCTGCGCCTGCAACTGGCGGAGGGCCTGCTCCTGCCGGGAGCCCGGCTCACAGAGTCGACCATCGCCGAAGACCTGGGCGTCTCCCGCAACACGGTCCGCGAGGCCTTCGCCGAACTGGCGGCCGAGCGCCTGGTGGTCCGGCACCCCAACCGCGGCGTCTTCGTGGCCAGACTCGAGGCCGGCGACATCCACGACGTCTACACCGTGCGCCGCGCCATTGAAGTCAGTGCGATCCGCGGCGGCGGCAGCCCGGAGCGCGTGGCCGCGGTCCGCGCTGCCGTTGAAGAGGGCAAAGCCGCCGCCGCCGCCAATGACGAGGAGGGCCTGGGCAGCGCCAACCAGCATTTCCATGGTGCGATCGTGGCCCTGGCGGGCAGCCGGCGGCTGGACACGATCATGTCCCAAGTGCTGGCCGAGATGCGGCTGTTCTTCCACAAGGCCACCGTGGACGCGCACTTCTACCGGGGCTACCTGCCGGACAACGAGGAAATCTGCACAGCCCTGGAAGCCGGAGACCTGGACCAAGCCGGCGCGCTGCTGCTGGCCTATTTGAACCGGTCCGAGGAGCGCCAGGCCGCCGTCCACGGCGAGTGAACGATTCCATGGAATCGATTCCATGAATTGGTTTGAGCGCGAAAGGCGGCAGCAGTGATGGGAACATCCATCACATCAAGGACGTGGCGGCACTGGCCGGCGCCTCCCCCGCCACGGCGTCCAGGGTGCTCTCCGGAAACCCGGCAACCGCCGCCGAGTCCCGCCAGAGGGTGGCCGCCACCGTCACTCAGCTGGACTTCCGCCCCAACGCCCAGGCGCGCGCGCTCCGTTCCACCAGGACCAACGTCATCGTGACGGCAGCGCCCCTCAATTCCGCCCCTATGTACTGCGGCTTCGGGCACCGTCCCGCACCACCGAAGGAGCAGGTCCAATGAGCACGGTTTTTGTGGTCGGAAGCCTCAATATCGACCAGAACATCCGCGTCAGCGCCCTGCCCCGGGCGGGCGAAACCGTCCGGGGCTCGGACGCAACGTACAGCCCCGGGGGCAAGGGCGGCAACCAGGCCGTCGCGGCCGCCCGGGCCGGCGCCGCGGTGAGGTTCACCGGCGCCGTCGGCGACGACGCCCATGGCCGGCGGATTCTTGAGGTCCTCGCCGAGGCCGGCATCGATGCCGGCCACGTTCGGGTCAGCGGCACCGCCGCCACCGGAACGGCGGTCATCGCGGTCGATGACCAGGACGAAAACCAGATCATCGTGAGTCCGGGCGCGAACGCCGGGCTTACCGCCGCCGACGTCGAAGCGGGACTCGCCGGCGTCCAGCCCGGCGACGTCCTGGTCCTGCAGCTGGAAATCCCGACGGCGCTGGTCCGGCAGGCCGCGCGGACCGCGAAGAATCGCGGGGCATTCGTCATCCTCAACGCCGCGCCGGCCCCCCGGCAGATCGAGGCGCTGCTCGACGACGTCGACCTCCTGGTGGTGAACGAACAGGAAATCCAGGTTCTCGCGGCCCTCACCGGCCTGGCCGGAATCCAAGGAAACCACCGGGACCTGGTCATGTCGCTCCCGCCCGTCCTGGGGCCCGCCATCGTGTGCACCGCCGGCGCGGAAGGATCCTTCACCGTCGTCGACGGCAGTCCCGTGCACGTGCCGGCAACGAAAGTGGACGCCAGGGACACCACCGGAGCCGGCGACACGTTCGTGGGCTACCTCGCCGCATCCCTCGCCGGCAGCGACCGCGAGATGCCTGCGGCAATGCTCCACGCCACCCATGCCTCCGCTATCGCCGTGACGCGCCCCGGCGCTATGGAATCGATTCCATGGCGCGATGAAGTACCGGCATAGCCGCCAAACCCCGCAGCACCCCGCCTGAACGTCCCGCACTAAGTCCCATACGAAGGAGACCCATGAAAATCGCACTCGGCAACGACCACGCCAGCTGAACACCCGCGAAACCTGGGGCGCCAAGGAAAAGGCTGAAGTGGACGCCATCATCGCCGGCGAGCCGGCCGCCGCCGCGGAGGACCAGACGGCGCCATCGGCTGCCCGGTGGCCGCACAGCAAAGACCCGCAACAAACGTCCGACCGGGGCCGGCCTCTTGGAGGCCGGCCCCGGTCGCAGCAGTCTGGAGTATCCCGTGCTACTTTCCGGCCGCTACCGGGACCGGATGCTCTGCCGCCGGCTTCCCGGCGTCGACATCAGCCGCGGGCGGGGTTTTCAGTTTGAGACGCTCGATGATCGAGATCCCACCGCCCTTGCCGCTGCGGTTCTTGTTGAAGATGTCGAAGCCGACGGCGAGGAGCAGTACCAGGCCCTTGATGAGCTGCTGGTAGTCGGTGCCGAGGCCCAGGATCGACATGCCGTTGTTGAGGACACCCATGATGAGACCGCCGATCATGGCCCCTGCCACGGTTCCGATGCCGCCTGTGACTGCGGCGCCGCCGATGAACGCCGCTGCGATGGCGTCCAGTTCGAAGCCCGTGCCGCCGGCCGGCTGGGCGGAGTTGAGCCGGGCCGTGAACACGAGGCCGGCCAGTGCGGCAAGGACGCCCATGTTCACGAACAGCCGGAAGGTGACGACCTTGGTTTTGATGCCGGACAGCTCAGCCGCGTGCAGGTTGCCGCCGAGTGCGTAGGTGTGCCGGCCGAAGACGCTGTTGTTCATCAGGGCCGTGTAGACGATCACCAGGACCGCCAGCACGATCAGGACGATTGGGGTGCCCCGGTAGCTGGCGAGCAGGAAGGTGATGGTCAGCATGAGCAAGGAACGCGGTCTTTGTGGCGAACCAGGCCATCGGCTCGTTCTCGAGTTCGAACTTCTTGCGGATCCGGCGTTCCTTGACCGCCTGGATCACCAGCGCCAGGGTGGCGCCGACGCCAAGGATGACCGTCAGCCACTCCAGCACCGACGTGCCGCCGGAAATGTCCGGCAGGAAGCCGCCGCCCAGCGCCCGCAGTTCGCCGGGGAACGGCGTGATCTGCTGGTTTTTGAGAACGATCAGTGTCAGGCCGCGGAAAATCAGCATCCCGGCGAGGGTGACGATGAAGGCGGGAATGCCGACGTACGCGATCCAGTAGCCCTGCCAGGCACCCACCAGCGCGCCGATCAGCAGGCAGGCCGGAATTGCAAGCCACCACTCCCAGCCCCAGTGCACGATCATGACACCGGCACAGGCGCCGATGAAGCCGGCGACCGAACCGACGGACAGGTCGATGTGGCCGGCGATGATCACCATCACCATGCCGATGGCCAGGATCAGGATATAGCTGTTCTGGACCACCAGGTTGGTGACGTTCTGCGGCTCCAGCAGGATCCCGTCCGTCAGGATCTGGAACAGCAGGACGATCAGGATCAGGGCGACAAAGATGCCAACCTGGCGGAGGCGGCTTGTCAGGAAGCCCAGGGATTCTCGGAGGGCGGACATGTTCGCTATTCCTTCTCTTTGGTCATGTAGTGCATGAGGGTTTCCTGTGATGCTTCGGCGATCGGGACCTCGCCGGTGATGTGCCCGGCAGACAGGGTGTAAATCCTGTCGCAGATGCCCAGCAGTTCGGGAAGTTCGGAGGAGATCACAATGACCGCCTTTCCTTCCGCGGCCAGCTTCGCGATGATCGTGTAGATCTCAAACTTCGCTCCGACGTCGATGCCGCGGGTGGGTTCATCGAGGATCAGCACGTCCGGATCGGAGTACATCCACTTGCTCAGCACCACTTTCTGCTGGTTGCCGCCGGACAACTTGCCCGTGACGGCGGCAACCGAGGGGGCCTTGATATTCATGCTCTTCCGGTAGTCGTTGGCCACCACGGTTTCCTGGTTCTTGTCCACCCAGCCGCCCTTGACCAGCTTGCGCAGCGCCGCCATGGATACGTTCCGCTTGATGTCCTCGATGAGGTTCAAACCGTAGAGCTTGCGGTCCTCAGTGGCGTAGGCGATGCCGTGCTTGATGGCGTCGGAGACGGTGGAAGTGTTGATTTCCGTGCCGTGTTTGAACACCTTCCCCGAGGTGGCGGTGCCGTAGCTCCGTCCAAAGACGCTCATGGCCAGCTCCGTCCTGCCGGCACCCATCAGTCCGGCCAGCCCCACCACTTCCCCCTTGCGGACGTTGAGGCTGGCGTTGTTGACCACCACCCGGCTGTAGTCCTGCGGGTGCCTGACGGACCAGTCCTCGATCCGCAGGACTTCCTCGCCAATCCGTGGTTCCCGGTCCGGATACAGGCTTTCCAGGTCCCGGCCCACCATTCCGCGGATAATGCGTTCCTGGGTGATCTCGCCGTCGCCCAGGCGGAGGGTCTCGATCGTCTTGCCGTCGCGGATGATGGTGACGGCGTCCGCAACCTTGCGGATTTCGTTGAGCTTGTGGCTGATGATGATGCTGGTGACACCCTGGCCCTTGAGGTGCAGGATCAAGTCCAGCAGGTGGCTCGAGTCCTCGTCGTTGAGGGCTGCCGTCGGTTCATCGAGGATAAGGAGCTTGACCTCCTTCGAGAGTGCCTTGGCGATTTCCACGAGCTGCTGCTTGCCCACGCTGATGTGCTGGACGGGGGTGACCGGGTTTTCGCTCAGGCCCACCCGGGCCAGGAGTTTTGCGGCCTCCAGGTTGGTCTTGCGCCAGTTCACCCAGCCGCGGTTGGCCTGTTCATTGCCGAGGTAGATGTTCTCGGCGATGGACAGGTAAGGGCTCAGTGCCAGCTCCTGGTGGATGATCACGATTCCGCGCTTCTCGCTGTCGCTGATGCTGGAGAAATTGCAGGGTTCGTTTTCGAAGAGGATGTCGCCGTCGAAGGAGCTGTGCGGGTAGACGCCGGACAGGACCTTCATCAGGGTGGATTTCCCTGCGCCGTTTTCACCGCAGATGGCGTGGACTTCGCCGCGGTTCACCTGCAGGGTGACGTCCTGGAGGGCCTTCACGCCCGGGAAGGTCTTGGTGATTCCTCGCATTTGAAGAATGGGTGTGTTCATCGCCAATTCTCACTGACTGGTAGTACCTGAGACGTCCTGCGGCTGCAGGGGTCTACGGGAAAGGGTGGCGGCCCGGACTCGACGGCGGCCCGCCACCCTTCGACGTGGCTACTTGACGTCGGCCGCGGTGTAGTAACCGGAGTCGATGAGTTCCTTCTTGTAGTTCTCATTCGTGATGATGACGGACTTGAGCAGGTACGCAGGGACGACCTTGACCTTGTTGTTGTAGGTCTTGGTGTCGTTGCCCTCGGGTT
>NZ_CAKKMM010000228.1:0-6402 GCF_918698205.1 Microbacterium sp. Bi128
GGCAGATACGTGGCGAAGGAAACGAAGCCACCGAAGAGGACTGCGTAGAGGAAGCACAGCTTCCACGTGACCGGGGTCTTCGCGGCGTCGATCAGCTTGGGCATCACGGGCGCGTTGCTGCGGGTCCAGCCCGGCGCCTCCTTCAAGCGGAACCAGATGATGGCGGCCATGACCGCCAGAATCGCGGCGATCAGCAGGTGGGTGGGAACGTAGCCGATGGCGGCGACAAGCCGGGGGTTCAGGAAAGCGGCCAGGGCCGTTCCGCCCATGCCCGCGCCGAAGACGCCGGTGGCGAAACCCCGCCGGGCGGGCTCGTACCAAGCGCTGACAAAGGGGATCCCGACGGCGAAGACGGTTCCGGCGACCCCCAGCAGCACGCCGGCAGCCAGCACCAGGGCGAAGGAGTCGAGGCTGCCGCCGACGGCCACCAGCAGGATCGGGACGATGGAGGCCAGCAGGACAAAAGTGAACATGGCGCGGCCGCCGTACTTGTCCGTCAAGGCGCCGACGACGATCCGCCCCAGCGAGCCGACGAAGACGGGCATGGCCACGAGCACACCGGTGGTGGCCGGATTGAGGTGCAGATGCTGGGTGTAGAACGCGCTCAGTGTGGCGATGGAGTTCCAGGCCCAGAAGCACACCACGGAGGTCGAGGTGGCGAGCGTCAGATTGAGCGCCCGGCCCGCAGGGGCGGCGACGGGCGGGGACACTGCTCCGGCCACGGTGGTCTCCTTCCTGGTTCAGCAAAGCGGTTCAGCAAAGCGGTTCAGCAAAGCAGCTTCAGCGATGGCACCGGGTCACCGGTTCCTGGTGTCCCGGTCCCGGGTTCCGACGGCGGACCAGCCCCGCCGGGCGCCGGCCGTGGAGCTCCGGGCGCCGGCAGCGCCGGCTGTGCCTTTGGCCCCGGCGCCGCCGGTGTCCCGATCCCGGGAGCGGTAGACGATGTAGGGGCGGAAGAGGTAGTGGAACGGGGCCGTGAAGGCGTGGACCAGGCGCGTGAACGGCCAGATCACGAACAGCGCCATGCCTACCAGGGTGTGCAGGTGGAAGGAGAACGGGGCCGCGGCCATCGCCGCGATGTCGGGCTGGAAGATGAACAGCGAGCGGAACCACGGGGCCACGGTCTCGCGGTAATTGTGCCCGTGCTCGCCCTCGAAGACACTCGCCAAGGTGGTCCACAGCCCGAACACGATGGCCGCGGTGAGCACCACGTACATGGTCTTGTCATTGCCGGTGGTGGCCATGAAGACCGGCCCGGTGGTCCGGCGGCGGTAGATCAGCAGGAGGATCCCGCCCAGCGTTCCGACCCCGGCGATCCCGCCGACCAGCAGGGCGTTGAAATGGTAGAACTCCTGGCTCATCCCGGCCGCCTGGGTCCACGCCATCGGAATGACCAGGCCGAAGAAGTGACCGGCGATCACGGCGAGCAGGCCAAAGTGAAACAACGGGGACGCAATCCTCAACAGCCTGGACTCATAGAGCTGGGAAGACCTCGTGGTCCAGCCGAACTGGTCGTACTTGTAGCGCCAGAGAAGTCCGCCGACCAAAACCACCACCATGACGTACGGCAGCACGCCCCACAGCACGATGTCCAGTGCGGTGAGTCCGACGGCGGATCCGGGTTCCGCTTCGAATGCCAGCATGCTCAGGCCCCCTTCACGGGCAGCAGGCGCGGATCGTACGGGTCCAGGCCCACGGCCTCCGTGGGCGGGCCGTAGCCGGCCATCCGCATGACGGCCTGCTCGTCCGCCGGGGATTTGCCGGGCAGCGTGGCGCAGACGGCCTGCAGGATCCGGGCGTGCGGCAGCTGGTCCCGGAGCAGCCCGAAGCGGAGCATCTCCAGGCTCGCCCGGAAGCGCGTCAGCAGCTCGCGGCCGGCCTCGAGGTCCACCAGCGCGGCGTATTCGAGGACCATCGGGAGGTAGTCGGGCAGTTCGCCGTGGGTGTCCACCAGGGTGTCGCTTTGCCGGTAGGTCTTCTTGAAGTTGCCCAGAACTTCGCCGCGGCGCCGGGTGTCCCCGTCAGTCCAGTAGGACAGGTGCAGGGCGTGGCGCTTTCCGAGGTCGAACTCGCGCACGTATTGGGACTGGAGCTGGATCGGCGGCGTGGACTCCAGCTGGTCCAGGACCGCCACGAAGTCCGCCGTGGCGCCGGGGAACTCGGCCAACGCGGCCCGCATCAGCGGGACCCGGCCGGTCAGTTCTTCGTCAGGGTAGGACAGGCACCAGGCCGCGGCGAGGTAGAGGACCTGCTGGCGGCGGGTCATGGCTGCTCCCCCGCCGGAGGGGATTCCGCGGGGCCCGCCGGTTTCGGCGGCGGCGGTTTCTCCGGAGGCGGTTTTTCCGGAAGCAACGCCTTTTCCGGAAAAAGCCCGGAGGGCGCTCCGGTGCCGTCCCAGTTCAGAAGGTTCACCCTGCCGCGCAGGGTGGTTTCGCCGGGCGCGGAGCCGGAGGTCTGCCGGTCCCGGAGGGCGTTGAAGGTTTCCACCGCCACGGGGACGGGCCGGCCGCTGGCTTCGCCGAAGTGGGCGGTATCCTGCATGCCCGGGCCGCCCTCGAAGTCGAGCGAACAGCCCATTTCCTCGAGGTCGTGGGCCTGCTCCACGTGGGCCTTCGGGATGACGTAGCGCTCCTCGTATTTCGCGATCGCCATCAGCCGGTACATCTCGTACATGCTCTGGCTGTCCATCCCCACGGCCTCCGGGATGGCGTCGTCCGGGTCCTCGCCGAGGCTGATGCCGCGCATGAAGGAGCGCATCGCCGCCAGCTTCTTCAGCACCGCCGTCACCCGGTCCGCGTCGCCGGCGGTGAAGAGTTCAGCGAGGTATTCCACCGGGATGCGCAGCGCGTCGATGGCGCCGAAAAGGTTGCCGGTGTCCTCGCCGTCGTGGCCCTGGTCGCGCAGCAGGTCCACCACGGGTGAGAGCGGCGGCACGTACCAGACCATCGGCATGGTCCGGTATTCCGGGTGCAGCGGCAGCGCCACCTTGTAGACCTTGGCGAGGGCGTAGACCGGCGAGCGCCCGGCGGCGTCGATCCAGTCTTCGGGGATGCCCTGGGCCCGGGCCTCGGCCTGGACGGCGGGGTCGTTCGGGTCCAGCAGCACGTCCATCTGGGCGTCGTAGAGTTCCCGGGGGTCCGTGACGGCGGCCGCGCCGGTGACGGCGTCGGCGTCGTACAGGAACAGCCCCAGGTACCGCAGCCGGCCCACGCAGGTTTCCGAGCAGACGGTCGGGAGCCCCACCTCCACGCGCGGGTAGCAGAAGGTGCACTTCTCGGCTTTGCCGGTCTTGTGGTTGAAGTAGATCTTTTTGTAGGGGCAGCCGGTGACGCACTGGCGCCAGCCGCGGCATTTGTCCTGGTCCACCAGCACAATCCCGTCCTCCACCCGCTTGTAGATCGCCCCGGAGGGGCAGGAGGCCATGCAGGACGGGTTCAGACAGTGCTCGCAGATCCGCGGCAGGTAGAACATGAAGGTTTGTTCGTACGCGAACTTGATCTTGTCCTCGGATTCCCGCCGGACCTTCTCCACGATCGGGTCCAGGTGGCCGTTCTCGGCGGAGCCGCCGAGGTCATCGTCCCAGTTCGCGGACCAGGTGATCTTGGTGTCCTCCCCGGTGATCAGGGACTTGGGCCGGGCCACCGGGAAGTCGTCGCCCAGCGGCGCGTCAACGAGGGTCTTGTAGTCGTAGGTCCATGGTTCGTAGTAGTCCTTGAGCTCGGGCTGGACCGGGCTGGCGAAGATCCCGAAGAGCTTCTTGACCCGGCCGCCCGCCTTGAGCACCAGCTTCCCGTGCTTGTTCAGCGCCCAGCCTCCGTGCCACTTCTCCTGGTCCTCATAGCGGCGCGGATAGCCCTGCCCGGGCCGGGTTTCGACGTTGTTGAACCAGACGTATTCGGTGCCGGCACGGTTGGTCCAGGCCTGCTTGCAGGTTACGGAACAGGTGTGGCAGCCGATGCATTTGTCCAGGTTCATGACCATGCCCATTTGGGCCATGACACGCATCAGTACTGCACCTCCTGGGAACGACGCCGGACGGTGGCCACCATGTCGCGCTGGTTTCCGGTGGGGCCAAGGTAGTTGAACGCGTAGGCGAGCTGGGCGTAGCCGCCGATCAGGTGCGAGGGCTTGACCAGCAGCCGGGTCACGGAGTTGTGGATGCCGCCGCGCCTCCCGGTGGCCTCGGACTTCGGCACGTCGATGGTGCGTTCCTGCGCGTGGTGGACGTAGACCACACCGGCCGGCATCCGGTGGCTGACGATCGCCCGGGCCACCAGGACGCCGTTGATGTTCAGGCACTCCACCCAGTCGTTGTCCTTGACCTCGATGGCCGCCGCGTCGGCGGGGCTCATCCAGACCGTGGGCCCGCCGCGGGACAGCGAGAGCATCAGCAGGTTGTCCTGGTATTCGGAGTGGATGGACCATTTGGAATGTGGGGTCAGGTAGCGGACCACCACCTCCATAGACCCGTCCTGGCCGAGCCTGGGTTCGCCGAAGAGCCGGTGCATGTCCAGCGGCGGCCGGTAGATCGGCAGCGCCTCGCCGATGTCCCGGATCCAGTCGTGGTCCAGGAAGAAGTGCATCCGGCCGGTCAGGGTGTGGAAGGGCTTGAGCCCCTCGGCATGGTCCTGGCCCAGGACATTGTTGTGGGTTCCCAGCAGGTTCCGCAGGAAGTACTCGTTGCCCTTGGCCGATGAGCCGAACAGGTTGGAGCGCCACAGCACGAGGGTCCGAGGCCAGTTTTCCGGGGCGTCCACGTCCTCGATCGCCGGGTTCAGGGTGCGGCTCTTCAGGGCATCGGCGATGTAGCCGGCGGCGTCCGTAGCGGTGCCGGCGGCGACGGCCGCCCCGGCTTCGTCCGCGAGGTCCAGCGGGTTCCGGTCGAACTGCGGGTAAAACGGCATCCAGCCGAGCCGGGCGGACTGGGCGAGGGCATCCGCGGTGTGCATGCCGTCCAGGGCCCCGGTGGAGAGCGGGGACTTCAGCGCATCCGCGCAGTAGCCGTCCTGCCGCCACTGGTCCGTGTGCATGTACCAGTAGCCGGTGCCGATCATGGTCCGCGGCGGCCGGGACCAGTCAAGGGCGTTGGCCAGCGACAGCCAGCCGGTGACCGGCCGGGTCTTTTCCTGGCCGACGTAGTGCGCCCAGCCGCCGCCGTTGCGGCCCATGCAGCCGGTCAGCATCACCAGGGCCAGCACCGCCCGGTAGGTGGTGTCGCCGTGGAACCACTGGCAGATCCCGGCGCCCATGATGATCATGGACCGGCCCTTGGACTGTTCGGCGTTGCGGGCGAATTCGCGGGCCACCCGGATGCAGGCCTGCGCCGGGACGGAGGTGATCTCCTCCTGCCAGGCCGGCGTGTAGGGTGTCGCTGCGTCCTGGTAGCCGGCGGCCCAGTCCCCCGGAAGCCCGTCGCGGCCGACCCCGTACTGGGCCAGCATGAGGTCGAAGACGGTGGTGACCAGCTGGCCTTCCACCGCCAGGACGGGCACGCCGCGGCGGAGCACGCTGCCGTCCCCGCCGGCGTCCTCGAAGCACGGCAGCAGGATCTCGGCGCTTTCCATTGACACTTCCCGGAGGGACAGCGCCGGTTCGATCGCTCCGAGATCCAGGTTCCATTTGCCCTCGCCGCTCTCTGAGTAGCGGAAGCCCATCGAGCCGTTGGGGACCGCCGGCAGCCCGGTCTTCTTGTCGAACAGGACGGTGCGGAACGCCGCGTCCTCGGTCAGCGACTCGGCGGGAAGGTCCTTGGCGGTGAGGAACTTGGCCGGGGTGAGGGAGCCGTCGTCGCGCCGCTCGAGACGGACCAGGAACGGCAGGTCGGTGTACTGGCGGACGTAGTCGGCGAAGAACGGCACCTCACGGTCGACGAAGAATTCCTTGAGCATGACGTGCCCCATCGCCATGGCCAGCGCGGCGTCGGTTCCGGCCTGCGCGGGGAGCCATTCGTCGGCGAACTTCGTGTTGTCCGCATAGTCCGGGCTGACCGTGACCACCTTGGTGCCGCGGTACCGCACCTCGGCCATCCAGTGCGCGTCCGGGGTGCGGGTGACGGGGACGTTGGAGCCCCACATCATCAGATACCGGGCGTCCCACCAGTCCCCCGATTCCGGGACGTCGGTCTGGTCGCCGAACACCTGCGGGCTGGCCACGGGGAGGTCGGCGTACCAGTCGTAGAAGGACGTCATCACCCCGCCGATCAGCTGGATGAAGCGGGTCCCCACGGCGTGCGAGACCATGGACATCGCCGGGATGGGCGAGAAGCCGGCGCAGCGGTCCGGGCCGTAGGCCTTGATGGTGTTCACGTGCGCAGCGGCGGCGATTTCGATCGCCTCCTGCCAGGAGACCCGCACCAGGCCGCCCTTGCCGCGGGCCTGCTGGTAGCGGCGGCGCCGCTGGGGG
>NZ_CAKKMM010000229.1:0-6399 GCF_918698205.1 Microbacterium sp. Bi128
CCCTGGCCGATGCCTGAAGTGCGGATCCAGGTATCCACAGCCGGGGTGGTGGGGGCATGAACAACACCCCCCGGGCGCTGAACCGCGTACTGATTGGCATCCTTGGCATCCTGCTCCTCGCCGTCGGCGTCCTCCTGATACTGCTTGCAAGCGTCCCGGCCGTGGGCGTGTGGTGGCATGAGTGGGCCGGCGGCGTCCTGAGCTTCTGGCTCGATTTGTTCGAACGGACGCAATTCCCCCGCCGCCAGGGGAGCTGGCTGTGGCTTGCCATCTGCGTGGCGCTGCTGGTGGTGATTGGCCTGATGATCGCCTGGATTGCCCAACAGGGTACGGGCCGGACCAGCCTGCTCGTGGCAGAGGAGGACCCGGGTGAGGTGCCCGGCAACGTCGGAATCAGCGGCGGCGTGGCGGAGCAGACTCTCCGCGCGGCGCTGGCGGACCGGCCCGACCTGGCCGGCGTCACGGTCGCCGCCTACAAGATCAGCGGTGAGCCGGCCCTCAAGATCCGGGTGGAACCGCGCCAGGGCGTCGCCCCGCACCGGCTCGCCGCCGAAGTTTCCGCCCTGGTAGAGGCGCTCGACGCGGTGATCGGCAAACGCACCCCGGTGCTGATCCACATCGGATCCGGCGCGCGGTCGCGGTTCGGCCGTTCCGAGCGGGTCCGCTGAGGTGGCCGGCCGGCGGGCCACGGAATCTCCTTTGCATAAAGGTTTCATGTAAACGCTTGCATTCCGGACTGCCTGTTGATTACTGTGATGGTCGGCACACCATCAGTACGGCCGTTTTTCACCGGTACTCAGCGAGGAGCACTCCAGTATGAAAACCCGCAATTTCCTACTTCCCGTCGCCACGGCAGGCATTTTGGCTATCACCCTTTCGGCGTGTGGCGGCGGAGGTGGCGGCACTACCAGCGGCAGCGACGCCGCCTCGCAGGGCCTGGACGGGCGCGGCCCCATTACTTACGTTCAGGGCAAGGACAACAGCAACGTGGTCCGCCCGCTGATCGACAAGTGGAACGCCGCCCACCCGAACGAAAAGGTCACCTTCAAGGAGCAGACCGACCAGGCCGACCAGCAGCACGACGACCTCGTCCAGCACTTCCAGGCCAAGGACCCCGGCTACGACGTCGCGAGCGTCGACGTCGTCTGGACCGCCGAATTCGCCGCCAAGGGCTGGCTGCAGCCGCTCAAGGACAAGATGGCGCTGGACACCTCGGCCATGCTGAAGCCGACCGTTGATGCCGCTTCCTACAAGGGCACGCTGTATGCGGCACCGGAATCATCCGACGGCGGCATCCTGTACTACCGCAAGGACCTGGTCCCCACGCCCCCGAAGACCTGGGACGAGATGATGAGCATGTGCTCCATCGCCAAGACCAACAACATCGGCTGCTACTCCGGCCAGTTCAAGAAGTATGAGGGGCTGACCGTCAACGCCTCCGAGGCAATCAACTCCGCCGGCGGAGCCGTGCTGGACGAGAACGGCAAGCCCAACCTGCTCACCGCGGAGGCAAAGGCCGGCATGGCCAACCTGACCAAGGCCTACGCAGACGGCTCGATCCCGAAGGAAGCCATCACGTTCCAGGAAGAGGAAAGCCGCCAGGCATTCCAGGACGGCAAGCTGCTGTTCCTGCGCAACTGGCCCTACGTCTACAACCTGGCCACCACCGAAGGCTCCTCCAAGGTCAAGGACGTCCTGGGCATGACCGCACTCCCCGGCAAGACCGGTCCGGGCGCCTCGTCCCTCGGCGGCCACAGCGCCGCGATCAGCGTCTACTCCAAGAACAAGGCCACCGCGGTGGACTTCCTGAAGTTCCTCACCACCGAAGAGACCCAGAAGTTCTTCGCCACGCAGGGTTCGCTCGCACCGGTGCTCGGCAAGCTCTACGACGACAAGGAGCTCGTCGCCAAGCTGCCGTACCTGCCGGTCCTGAAGACCTCGATCGAGAACGCCGTGCCGCGCCCGGTCACCCCGTTCTACCCGGCCGTCACCAAGGCCATCCAGGAAAACGCGTACTCGGCCATCAAGGGCGAGAAGACTGTAGACGCGGCCCTGTCCGACATGCAGAAGTCCATCGAGTCCGCTAGCGCGGGACAGTAGGTCCATCATGGCAACTGAAGTAGGCCCGACGTCGGTCAAGGCACCGGCGTCGGGCGGGGCACCGATCCACCACGCACCCAAGGGTGTTGGGGAGGACAACCGCATCGCGACGCAGGGGCGCTGGGCAGCTTGGCTGCTGGCGCCGACCATCCTCGCATTGTCGGTAGTGATCGTGTATCCGATCATCACCGCCATTGTGATGTCATTCCAGAAGGATGCCGGTCTGGACCCCGCTACGGGTCTCTTCGTTGAGGGTGGCCCGGCCGGCTTCTCGAACTACTACAACTGGATTTTCCAGCAATGCCCGGCACCGTCCGGCGGAACCGTTGACTGCCCGCCGGGAACCCTCGGCGCGCAGTTCTGGTCCGCCACCGGCACCACGTTCTTCTTCACCATCGTGACGGTGGCACTGGAGACCGTGCTCGGCTTCTGGATGGCCGTCATCATGGCACGGGCCTTCAAGGGCCGCAGCCTGGTCCGTGCAGCCGTCCTGGTGCCGTGGGCCATCCCCACCGCCGTGACGGCCAAGCTGTGGCTGTTCATCTTCGCCTTCGAAGGCATCGGCAACAAGCTCTTCAACACCACCGTCCTATGGACCGGCAGCGAATGGCCGGCCAGGTGGGCCGTGATCATCGCGGACGTCTGGAAGACCACGCCGTTCATGGCGCTGTTGATTCTTGCCGGCCTGCAGATGATTCCCGCGGAAGTGTACGAGGCGGCCAAGGTCGACGGCGCCTCAGCCTGGCAGCGGTTCCGGATGATCACCCTGCCGCTGGTGAAACCGGCGCTCATGGTGGCCATCCTGTTCCGCACCCTGGACGCGCTGCGCATGTTCGACCTCCCGTACATCCTGACCGGCGGAGCGAACAACACCACCACGCTCTCCATCCTGGTGATCAACCAGATCAGGCAGGGCTTCAACGCGGCGGCGGCTTTGTCCACCATCACGTTCATCATCATCTTTCTGGTGGCTTTCATCTTCGTGCGCTTCCTCGGAGCGAACGTGGTGGAGCAGCAGACCGGCGCAGGTAAGGGGAAGAAATGACCGCCGCGACGAGCGCCGCAACCGAGCTGCGCGCAGAGCAGGACCGGGGGCGGAAGGCCGCGCAGAACCGCGAGAAGTGGGCCCAGAGCCGGACCTACATCAGTGCGGTCGTGATCCTCTTCTGGTGCCTGGCTCCGGCCTACTGGATGGTGGTGACGGCGTTCCGCGACGTCGGCTACACCTACGACACCTCGATCCTGCCGACTCACATCACGCTGGACAACTTCAAGACGGCGTTCGACACGTCCTTCGGCAACCACTTTGGCCAGGCACTGCTGAACAGCTTGTTCATCGGCACCGTCGTCACCCTGGTGTCGCTGGTGATCGGCGTGTTTGCCGCCTACGCACTGGCCCGCTTGAACTTCAAGTTCAAGTACCTTGTGCTGGGCTTCATCCTGGGCGCTTCCATGTTCCCCGGCGTCGCCCTCATCACCCCGCTGTTCCAGCTCTTCACGAACATCGGCTGGATGGGCACCTACCAGGCCCTGATCATCCCGAACATCTCGTTCGTGCTGCCGCTGACGGTCTACACCATGACCTCCTTCTTCCGGGAGATGCCGTGGGAGCTCGAGGAATCGGCCCGGGTGGACGGCTGCACGCAGGGACAGGCCTTCCGGAAGGTCATCATGCCGCTGGCCGCACCGGCCATCTTCACAACCGCCATCCTGGCCTTCATCTCATCGTGGAATGAATTCCTGATCGCCAGCCAGCTTTCGTCCGACGCAACGCAGCCGGTCACCGTGGCCATTGCGAGCTTCGCCGGTGCGCAGCCGAACCAGATTCCGTACACCGCCATCATGGCTGCGGGCACTATTGTGACCATTCCCTTGGTCATCCTGGTGCTGGTGTTCCAGCGTAAGATTGTCGCGGGCCTCACGGCCGGCGCGGTTAAGTGACTGAGGCGTGATGACTGACGAGCAGAACCAGGGTCACGTGCCGGCGACGCGTCGAAAGGTGCGCTCCGGCGAGGACTTCGACATCATCATCGGGTTCCTCGGCTTTTGGGCCGTGGTGCTGCTGGTGGTCACTGTCTGGATGGAAGTGACCGCCCAGCCAGCCCTCTTCTGGGCCCTGGGTCTGCTCGCCATGTTGCTGGCCCTCTACGGGATGATCCGGCTGCGCCGGCGTTTGCCGCGCCGGACGGCCAGCCGGCACTCCTAGCAGGGGGACAGCAGCCGGGCAGGAGCCGGGCAGCAGCCGGGCAGGATTATTCAGCCGCCGGGGGGAAGGCGGACGCAACACGTCTGCGGGCAGCCGCCAGGCTTCCACGGACCGTTAATTAGGGGGCACAGGTGGCACGGACGGAACGGGCGCAGCGCGGAGGCCACTCGGGCGTCAGCATTGAGGATGTCGCCGCCGCTGCGGGCGTGTCAACGGCCACCGTATCCCGTGCCGTCCGGGGACTGCCCCGTGTTTCCCCGGCAACCCGCGAGAAGATCCTCGGCATCGCCGAATCCTTGGGCTACGTCGCGTCGTCCTCGGCGTCCGGCCTGGCGACGGGCCGGACCAAAACCATCGGCGTCCTGGCCCCGTTCGTCAGCCGCTGGTTCTTCTCCAAGGCCATCGAGGGAGCCGACCGGGAACTCCACTCCCGGCAGTACAATCTTTCCCTCTTCAACCTCGGCGGCCACGGCAGCCACCGTGAACGGCTCTTCAGCAAGACCATGGTCTACAAGCAGATCGACGCCCTGCTGGTCCTCTGCATGGCGCTCACCCACGAGGAAATCGAGCATCTCCAGAAAATCGACATCCCGCTGGTGGTGGTGGGAGGCCACGTCGAGGAGTGCCCCTACATAGGCATCGACGACTACGCCGCGGCCGCCACCGCAGTGCGTCACCTGATCGGGCTGGGCCACACGGACATTGCGCTCCTGCACGGCGACGATGAAACCGACCTCAACTTCGACGTCCCCAGGGTCCGGATCCAGGCTTTCCACGACATCATGGGCGAGGCGCGGCTGCCCGTCCGGGCCGAATGGGACCTCTGGGGGGACTTCACCGTCCGCAGCGGTCAGGAGGCATTCCGCCGCCTCTGGGCCACCGGCGGTCCCAAGCCCACAGCAATCTTCTGCGCCTCCGATGAGATGGCCATGGGCGTCATCTTCGAGGCCAGCAAAGCCGGTGTGCGCGTCCCGGAGGACCTCTCGGTCATCGGCATCGACGACCACGACTTCGCCGAGGCCATGGGCCTGACCACAGTCGGGCAGCGCCCGGACCAGCAGGCCGAACTCGGCACCAAAATGCTGCTGGACGAGCTCGACGGCATTTCCGGCTCCGTGCAGTCCGCTGTGGCGCCGCACCTGCTGATTATCCGGACGACGACGGCGCCGCCGCTGCGCCAGTCCGCGCGGCTCAGCTAGCGGAGTTCGGGCCGCGCTAGGACGCGCGGGCCAGCTGGCGGATCGGCACCCAACGCGAGGCCAGCCGGCGGTAGGCCGCGGCGGCGCCGGTCATGTCCCCCTCCGCCAGGCACTCGATGCCGAGGCGTACGTCCAGCGGCGAATCATCCGGATAGACCTTGTCTGCCACCCCGCCGTAGTCGAGTTCCACTGCCGAGTCCGGGTGGAAGAGCTCAAGCCATTCCGTTAACTGGGTCAGGTCCTCAAGCATGTCGAGATCGGGCGCGGCGAGGGCCAGGTGCGCCACCGCATAGCTCACCCGCTCCAGCGCGTTGCTGATGCCGGCGCGGATGCGGACCGTCACAATGTGGCCGTCGGCTTCGACGACGTCGGTGGGATCCGATTCCTGGAAAAGGCAGAACCAGCTGAACGGAATGCCCCACGTGGACGCCCTGGTGTGGACCCGGCTGAGGCCATCGTGGGCGCGCACCTCATCAATGCGTTCCTGGTGTTTGTCCCGCTGTTCTTCCGGGATCAGCAGCTGGGCCAGGGGACCGTGGATGCCTTCCATCAGGGCATTGGCGGCCAGCCCGGCGCGGAGGACCAGCTGGCTGGGGCAGTACAGCAACCGGTCGGGCTGCGGGGCGGCCGCAGTCCCGGACGTGGCGGCGTCGTGCGCTGCGCCGGACGGGGCCTTCCTGGCCGGGGCGGCGACAACCCGCACCAGATCGGTCCGGCCGGTGGGAAACGGATCCCCGTCGGGCCGGGTGATGCGGCCCAGGGACGCCAGCAGCTCGGCGTTCTCCACAGCCGCGCGGGACGCCTGGCCGGCGCCGGCGGCCCTCAGGGTTTCCTGCTGTTGTTCGGGGAACGCCTCGAGGGGCTCGTAGATCCGGAGCGCGGCAGAGAACGGCA
>NZ_CAKKMM010000230.1:0-6395 GCF_918698205.1 Microbacterium sp. Bi128
ACGCGACCTCGGGCTGTAAATAAGCGACGCCCGAGGCGTGCCCATCGACCGGACCGCACGCCGGGCGGGCGCGAGGGCGGGCGATCCTTCCGGGCACTGTTGCATCCGTAGTGGGCAGGACGCAGGTTCCACAGATCCCAAGTTCCGCCGAGCGAGGCGGGCACCACGTGGTCGAGGGACGGGCCGAGGGGATGGCGAGGGCGCAACCCGTATCGGATCGGCCCCCGCTCCCCCCTGCACAGCCAACACACCGACCCCGGCGGGCAGACGATAGCGGTCAGGCGCTCGCGCTCAGCCTGCGACAGCTGCTCGGCGTGGTGAGGCATGATCACGAACCTCGTCCCCGCGCCCGGTCGACACTGACAGCGCAGCCGCGGCGTTAGTAGTGCAGGCGCCCATGCGCGCGCGTGCGTTCGTTCCTCGACACCGCACGTTCCGGCGGGTCGGCCTGCTGCGTCACGAGCGCCTCGACGGGCGGCAGCATTCGGGCCGGCTCGGGAATGACGGCGAACCCGACGACGCTCGACAGCGGCGCCCCGGTCACCACGCGAGCCACCGCACCGGCTGCGGCACATGCGACCCGCTCACCACGTACCGGGCACTGTCGACGAGGTCACCGCTCATCGCGTCGCGATCGCCGGCCATGAACACGACGTCGGCCGACATGCCCGCCAGGGCCGATGCCGAGCGCGCGAACCTCACCCGACCGCCTGACAGCAGCGTGATGGACTCGCAGCCGTTGCGGCGGCTGATCCGGGTCACCGCGCGTTCGTGCGAGCGCAGCAACTGTTCGAGATCACGGAACACGTGCTGCACGGCCGATGTGCCGGCGACGACCACCTGCCCACCGTCGACGGCCACCTGCAGCACGTCGATGATGCAGACGTGGCCGTTGCGGGCGACCTGATCGCGCGCGCTGCAGTATTCGCAGGCGCGCCGTTCCGACTGCTCGCTCATTCGGCCGGAGCCAAGGGCTTGCGCTCGGTGCGGTAGGTCGACGGGTCGCGCTCGTCGTTGCCGGTGTCGATGAGGCCGGCGCGGCGGGCGTAAGCGGCACGCACCTGCGCGAGCGTGACGGGATCGAGGTCGAGCGGCGTCACAGAGGCTGTTGTGTGCACCGTCTGCACGTTGACCACCTGCACGAACGCCGACAGCATCGTGACGATCACGCCGGCGATCGCTACCATTGCCGCGGTGCCCTCGTCACCCCAGAGGTTGAACGCGACGCCGACAGGGCCGAGCGCAGCGGCTGCGGCGTAGAGCGCGGCGCGGCCGTTCGTGTTCAGCCACGAGTAGGTATCGCTCCGCGTCAGGTACACGAGGCCGAGCGAGCCCTGCAGCAGCTGCAGGATGCCCGCAGCGAGCGCGAGCAGCGCGGCCGATTGCTCGCCGGTTGCGAACCCGAGGGCGACGACGAGCGTCAGCAGTGAAGCGATCGCGGCCTGCAGCGCCTGTCGGCGGGTGTCGGTGAGCCACGCAGCGGCGCGGCGGATGAGGTCAGTCACGGTTGTTTCCCCCTTCGGTCGGGTGAGTGTTTTCGAGTTCGAGCCACAGCCGGTCATCGACTGCGGCGAGGTCGTCGACGGCCGTATACAGGCCGGCGACCCCCTCCTCGACGCGGCGCAGAGCGTCATTCATCGAGGTGCCCGAGTTCGGGTGCAGTTCGTGGTGGATCTCGCCTATGCGGGCGTCCTGCGCGGCGAGGGTCGCGTCGGTGCGGGCGATGAACGCAGGCAGGCCGCGCAGACTCTCGATCACCTGCGAGAGCGCGAGGACGGCGCGAGCGAACGCGCGCAGAGCCGGCCAGGCTTTCCGCGCGAACGCCCACGAGCCGACGCCTGCGGCGATCACACCGGCGACGAACAGCACGGCATCCCAGAGGTTGACCGACTGCAGGATCTCCACAAGCCACGGGGGCGGGTTCAGAGCGGGCATGAACCCACCCCCCTTCCAGTTCAGGTGAGCAGCGCGCCCTGCGCGAACACCGCGAGCAGCTGCGCGAGCAGCTGCGCGAGCAGCTGCAGCACGATCCACACCCAGAGCAGCACTGCGACGGTTGTCGATGCGACAAGCGCCACGACAACCGCCACGAGGATGCGGGCGCTCACCCTCAGAACTGGCCGGCGTTCAGTCGCCCCTGAACGCGGCGGATGGTGTCGGAACCGTCCGCGTCGAGGACGCCGTCGGGCTCGATGCCCACATACGCCTGCAGGGCCTCGATCGTGGCGAACGGCCCCACGGTGCGGCCGATGTTCGACTCGATGCCGACCCCGTCGACGTCGAGCGAGAATCCGGATGCGTCACGCGCGCCTGCGTCGTTCAGTCGACGCTGCACCTCGGCGACGAGGACGGACGGCGACCAGATCTCGCCGTCGGGATCGGTACCGACGACCTCCTGCCACCGCTTGATGGTGTTGTACCCGAGCACGCCGTCGATCACGAGCGCTCCCGGACGTGCCTCGGACCACGGATCGCCGTCGAGTTCGACGTGCCACGGCTCGCCGAACTCGAACCCCGCAGCCGTAAAGCCGTGTTCGTGGGCGTGCTCGCGAATCCAGTTCGACCGCTCCGTGCCCGCCGTCTTCACGCCGGCGTCGGCAGCGGAGTCGACGAGGTCGATTGCGACGCCGCGAATGTGCGGGGCGTTCTCATCCGGGTACGCGGCCCGGATCGGCGAGCGCCCCGAGGTGTAGTCCGCATACAGGCGCCGCTGTACTTCGATGTCACGCAGCCCGTCGTCGACCTGCAGCGTGACGCCCGGGAAGGCTCGACCGAATGCATCCCGGAGGCCCTCGAATGCACGGGCAGTGCCGATTGCGACGTCGTGTCCGTCGATGTTTACCGTTGCCATTGATGTGCCCTTCTCTAGAAACGCAGAAGAGCCCCCGGCGGTGATCGCCAGGGGCTCGGATTGGACAGGTCGCGTGGAGCGGGCGCCGGGCACCATCCGGGCGCCCGCTCCCCCGGTCGTCACGCCGGGTTCGTGCCGCGCATTGTCGGAGCATCCGCGGTTGCTCGCCTCACCTGTTGAGGGCTTATCCCGCATCGCGCGCGCGAGGCGGAAGAACTGCGCTCCGAACCGCCCGCACGCCCCGGTAGGCCATGCTCGACGCGTGCGGCGCCCGCATCATGCGCGGCGCTCGGCGACACTGTCGGCGGCGATCGGGTGGGGGGCGGCGACGGTCGGAGCGAGCCCCCGGCCGGGCACAGCCGGGATGCATGGGCGGGCGATCCCAGAAACGACGAAAGCCCCGGCGATCGCCAGGGCTTTCGTTCAGGTCGTAATGATCCCGCAAGCGTAGCTTAGCAGGAAACTATGACACGGATGACACGGTTTCTCAGCGTGTGCGGGTGACCCGCCTACCGTCTTTCAGGCTCACCTCGACAGCCCCACCTCTTGGTCCGATCTTCTCTATCGCTCCGCCCCTCGGTGCACGCGCGACCGCCTCGGCCACCGCGCGCCCGACACCATCGACCTCATGAGCAACCCCCCGACCAGTCGCGCCGTTCCCGCCGCGGGCTCAGTGGGGGCGCCCTTCGGTTCGTTCTCGATTGCCGAGACACGCTGAGCGCTCAGACCCATGAGCGTTGCCACGTCACGCACCGAGAGCCCGTCACCACGCAAGCGCGCCACGGCCTCGCGACTCGCGTCGTAGGCAACGGATGCGACGCGTCGGGCGTCGGCGGATGCCTCAGTCGCGCGCAACACCGTGAGTAGATCAGACTCAGGCAGTTGAGGGTTGACGGTGACGTCCTCAGGTTCGAGTTCGACGTCGAGCAGCGATGCCGCCTCGATGACCATAGAGGGCACAAGGTCGAGCCGGCGGGCCTGCGTGAATAGGCCAGGAATCTCGGGCACTTCGACTGCCCACCAGCTACCGGAGCGCTCAGCCTTGGCTGTAACTCGCATGCTGCTCACTTCCCTTCCAGGTACTTGAGGATGCCACGGGCCGTCAGTTCGTTGACCTCGGAGTGACGGGGAATCGTCGTGCGCAGGTCTCCGATCTGCACGTGGGTGTGACTGCCACCCTCGGTGTAGATCGCCTTTTGACCGGTGGCCTTGGCAATCTTGCCGATTCGCTTGATGAGTTCCCCGCGCTTCATGAGTTTAGTCTACGGGTGTTGACAGTATCAAGTCAATACCCATAGACAGAATCTTCGATCAGTCGAGGTCGGGAACTCCGGCCCCAGTTCGGTGATCCTCGGGCGTTGAGTTGAGCAGATGCAAGAGATCCTGCCTGTTGACGAATCGACCGTGCTGCACGCCAACCCAATCGTGTACGGCGGCAGACCACGCCTGCACTGACCATTGTGTAACTCGCGCAATGAGGCGGGCTAGAGAGTCCGGGGAACCGGCAACTGAGGAAAGATGCATCTGCTCGCCGTGGGCGATGCCGGATAGGGCCGAGTAGAGCGTGCCCATCTTCGGGATCTCGGACGCTATGCGTTGCGTGTAGTTGAACTCGACCTTGGCATGCGCTCGCCCGACGTTCACAGAGCCAATTTCTGCCTGCTCGACACCCTTCCACACCCGCCTAACGGCGATCGCTCCCTCGCCGCGCAAATCCGCGACCAACCTTTCGCGCAATTCGGGGAAGTCGACCTCGCTGTCTTCGCCCAGCGAGTGGTGAGCCTTCTCGATAGCTCGGAATAGTGCCGCATACGTGCGCGCCGCTCTGCCCTCGACCCCGATGTCGCTACGGAGTAACCATGCTGTAGACGCCGAAATCTCGGCGATCGAGCGCACGATCGAGACCGCAGGCGTCGGAATAAACACCTGGCTGTTAAGCAGGACGTCGAGCCCGCGCAGCTGAGAAAGCAGACCGTTCGTGGTGTCTTCGATCAAGGTTTGACGCTGTCGATAAGCGGACCGGTAGCGACCCGCACGGGCAGCGGCGCGATCCTGCCCGTGCGGCGACCGCGTCGACGCTCTTTCCAACCGGGCGCCCAGCCTCTCCGCAGATGTTTCGGCGTGCGTCAGGCACTGGCGAACGACGGCGCGCATCGGGCCGACTGCTAGCTGCAGCCGGCCGAGCGCGTCCGACGGTAGAGACATGGTCGGATACTACGGCGCCCTACGCTGCTCGCTGCAGCTTTGCGGGGCGTCCACCTGTGCGCTCCCCCATCCGCTTGTCGACGGCGAGCACGTCGGCCTCGCGGAACCACTTCACACGCCGGCGTCCGTCGCGCACGGTCAGGAACGCGCGCAGGTCACCGCCGGCGATCCATCGCTGCAGGGTGCGGGTGTCCTTCCCCACGCGCGCGGCCGACTCGTCGAGAGTGAGCAGGACAGTGCCGTCGTCGAGGCGCCTCACGCGATCGCCGCGCAGGTGTTGAGCCGCACCCGCAGCTGCAGGGCCGGCGGCAGGCTCAGCTGGGGCGCAGGCGACGCCGCCACCACAGGCTGCCCGCCGCGCCCGTATGCGATCCGCCACTCGTCGAGCAGCCGCAGGCGAGCCAGGTGGCCGGCGTGCCTCTCGGCAAGTTCCTGCAGCTGACGCATACCGGCGCTGCGGCGGTGGCCCTGCGGCAGCAGCATGCGGCCGTCGTAGACCGCCTCGATGACCTGCACCTGCCACGGCTGCAGCGGCATGCCGATCGAGCCCGCGAACGCGATCACCTCAGCAGCCGTCATGCGGCGCCCTTCGCGGCCGGTTCGCAGACCGGGCACACAGCGTGAGCGTCGAGGCCGTCGCCGTTCTGCCGGTCTTCTTTCGGCACCTTGCAACCCCACGACCACGTATCGTGCTCGACTCCGCCAGGCGGCAGCGTGCGAGCGTCGAGCATCCGTACCCACTTGACGGCCGAGGCCGCGACCTGCACGAGTTCGGCGCGCAGCTTTGCAGGGTCCGTTTCGGCGAACGCTTCGGCGACTTCCTCGTGCAAGATGTGCCGCCAGGTCACGCGCCCCTCGGCCGCGGCCCGATCGGTGTTGGTCTTCGCGTCGACGGCTGCGGCTTGCGCGACGCTGCTGCCTGTCCCGTCCGGGTGGTCGACCGGCTCGCCCCACTTCGCATCCTGCCGGCCGCGCTCGGCGATGACCGCGGCGAGCACGTCGGCGTCGGGGTGGTCGCCCTGTCCGAGCACCGCTACGATCGCGCGCAGCTGCTCGACGGCACGCGAGGCCCACAGGGCGAGCCGCTCGGGCGAGTGCTGATCTTCCTCGAACTGCACCGACAGCCGGGCGATGGACGGGCCGAGCGCGTATATCCGCGCGCCGAGATCCCCGCCGGCGAGGCCGTAGGCCGCGGCCTGACCGTCGTCGAATCCATTTGCGTAGGCGGCTCTGGCGAGCTTCCGATCGAACGTCACCTGTAGCGTTTCAGCTGTTGCCATTGTTGATCCTCTCGTCGTCGAGCGACGGCACGGCCTCGGCGAACGCCTCTGCCCATAGC